>CAILTC010000227.1 GCA_903837025.1 uncultured Bacteroidota bacterium
CAACCGCAAAATACATTCAACAGGAACGTTGGGCAAAAACTAATAGCCTCAGAAATCCTGTTAGAATTGATTTTGAAATCAATTTGAAAAATTACTTAAAAAATTTGACAGATGGAATTGAAGATAACTATAATCAACTAGTAAAAACCTACTCAGGCAATGAAGAAATAACACCATTGTATTTAAAAAATTATTGCTTCAATCAAACCCAAGAACACAAAATTACACTTTTGGAAATTGTTGCATACCATAACGAGTATTTTAAAAAACAAGTTAAAAAAGATGACCGAGCAAAAGGTACTTTAGAAAAATATGAACGCATGGGAAGCGTTATTTTAGATTATCTTCAAACAAAGCACAAATTAAAAGATATTAATTTCGATAAGATAAAAAGACCATTTGTTTATGGTTTGGATGAGTTTTTGAGGTTCGATAGAAAGCATGGAAACAAAACTGGAATAGCTAACAATACAGCTGTTAAATACATTAGAAATATTTCAGCAATGGTAAATTACGCAAAAAAAATGGGTTTAGTAAACGACAATCCATTCTCCATATATGATGGAAAATTAAATGAAATTGATACTACTTTTCTAACCTTGAATGAGCTACGAAGAATTGAAGATAAAGTATTTACAAATAGAAGATTAGATGTTGTGAAAGACATATTTTTATTCAGTTGCTACACCAGTTATGCTCCAATTGATGTTATGAATTTGAGACTAGGTAACTACTCTTTAGATGAAGACTTTGACAACTGGTTAAAAACCAAAAGACAAAAAACTAAAGTAAAAACTAATGTTTTAGTTATTCCCCCACTTAAAAGGATCATTGATAAATACAAAAATGATCCTGAGTGTATTGAAGATGATAGACTCATACCTAGTATAAGTAATTCTAAAATGAATGCTTATTTAAAAGAAATTGCCGACTTGTGTGGAATTGATAAGAACTTAACTTGGTATGTTGGAAGACATACTTTCGCAACAACTGTTGCACTAGCTAATGACTTACCGATGGAAGTGATTAGTCAAATTATGGGGCATAAACGAATAACTCAAACTCAACATTATGCAAAGTTAATGGACAGTTCTGTTAAAAAACACATGAAAAATTTAGAAAATCACTTTGAATAAATTCTTACTTTTGAGAGCCACCGTTTTTGGTGGCTCTTAATATTATAAATATGCTATGGATAATTCAACTGAAATAAATATTTGTATTGCTGAAATTGGTAATTCAAAAATCGACTTTAATATTAGTAACGGTAATTATCTGTTCAACGATAAGGTGCCACGAGAAATTCCACCAGATTTTTATGAAATTCTTTATAATAAATTTGAAAGCTTTTTATTGGTTCAAATTAGAGAAGGATTTATAATAGAGCAGATTGAGGAATATATTTTGAAAACGAAAAGTACTATTTCAAAATTAATTTCTACTAGTGATGCACATCGTGTTGATTTCCTATTTTCAAAAAGGGATAAAATTTTATCCAATGAAGCAGAAAGCACTCATAATGAAATCGCTAATATAATTTCGATTCAAAAAGCTGTTCTAAACAGAGTGTTATTGAAACTTTATGCTACAATTGATTCATACAAAGAAAATAAAATTGATGACCTTCTAAATGAAGAAACTCCAAATATTGATTCGAGTATAATAAAATTTGATAACGTTGGGAAAGCTACATTTAAACTAAGCAAAAAAGAAACTTTGATGTTTTTATTCATATTGGAGAAAGAAAATCTATTAGAATTTGAATCAATAGAACAAAGAAGGTTATTTATTGAAAACAACTTTAACTTCACAGAGACACGAAGTAATCCAAACAAAGGACAAGGTCTTCCATTGAAAGGAATAAGCAGTGAGCTATCCGATTTCAGTAGCTATACAGAGGGCGATTCTAATAATAAAACTTTAGAAAAACTATTAAAAAAATTACAAGAAACCATTCATCAATACGAATTTAACAATAAAAGAGAAAAAAAAAAATAAATAGTTGGCAATTGCCTACTATAACTTGACCTCGGCAACTTCTAGGTGTAATTTTGCGGTATAAATATTAAAAAATAATAATGCTATGAAACAAACTAGTGAAGAAATGGAGCCTGTAATAAAGCTCTTAGAAGAAATCAAATCCAAATTTGATCAAATTAGACAACCAAAAAAATACTATCGTAATAGCGACCTCAAAAAACTTTTTGGGCTAAGCGATAATACTATTTGTACATATCGGGATAAGAATATTTTACCATTTTCAAGAATGGGTGAAATCTACTATTACCCAATCGCTGACATAGAAAATATGTTGTCTAAAAACAGTAATTTCGATTTATTTGGCAATCGATATTAACAAATAGGAACTCAATCCTATACAATTTCTTTTAAATACAGTTTACTATGATTGATCTCATAGTAAACTGCAACTAAATCAATAAAATTTTAAAAAAATAATGCTGATTTTCTAGTAATTCCCATGTGGACTTTCTGGCAATTATTACTATGGAATTTGTTGAAATTTAGAATTAAAACCTAGTTGCTATATGCTTTTTTAATTAGGAGCATATATTTATAAATGAATGTCATTGATGTTTAAACTGGGTGCTGAGAGAATTGACTACTCTCAGCTTCTGCCCCAGTGAAAATAAAGCAGAAATAAAATAACATATTAACGCAGAATAAACATGAAGTTATGCAACCAACTAATTATAACCAATTATCAAATCCATATACATTAGGATTATATCAATTTGGAGTAGATATAAATCCAATACAATGGCAAGAGATTTATAAAATAAATCAAATTTATAAATCAACTAAAATTAAAGAATATACATTCAATAATAATGTATTAAAAGAAGACCTATTAATAGAAGAAAAAACACCAGTGATTGATAGTGTTACAGGGTGTTTTGATGATATAATTATCACTGAATTTCAAGCTCAATTCCCCCTTTTTTTTATTACTAATAATACAATAAAAATTCCTTCTAAAATTGAATATGTACTTCGAAAATATGTCTCTAGAAAACTACTCAGAGACATACACACAAACGAAGATGTTGCAATTGAGCTTTGTTTATTGTTCGCTTCACAACTCACATCAACTTATTTTAGACTATTAGAAGACCCTGAATATAAAGGATGGAAATCATTGCGTGCAGAATACCTAAGAGATTTTTTAAGCCTCAATCCTATGACTTATAAAAAAGTAATAACAGCTCTTGAAATGCCGACTTCTAAAGGAGTAATAATTGAATGTGACCACTTGCCAATTATCGGTAAAAAGAACCATTATTATCGATTAGGAGAAGCTTATATAGGCAAAGGGATAAAGAGTTACAAATTGAAAACAAACATTGCTCAAAAGCTTTTAAACAAAAGCTTTATGAGGATTCATAGTAAATCTGAAAAGAATCCAATAATAAAAAATCTACTTGAATTCTATAATAGAATTGAGCTTCCGACATTAGAACAAATAGAGAAAGAAGCTGACAGATTAATTAAGTTAAAATATTCAACCAAAAAGAAGAAGATATTAAAAAGATTAGGGAAACACAGCAAGAAGTCTTTCAGTAATCCTAAGGAATATTCATTCGTGGAGGATTCGATTAAAGTTTTTAAGTACTTAACTGAAAATGGCATATTATTCCCAGAAATTGGAAGTATAAAAAATGGGGGGAGAATTATTGATTCACTAGCTCTGATGCCTTCATGGATAAGAAGAATGATTAAAATAATAGGAAAACTCAATATAGAAGCTGATTATTCCTGCATGCACCCTAATTTAGCCATAAATCTATATGGTGGTTCAAAGGAATACCTAACTCATGCGGACTTGGGATTGGCAATGAACACAAATGTGGACGTAATTAAAGTTGAACACTTATCCTTTTTCAATAAGGAAGTATGGCAAATGAAAGAATCTCCGCTTTATAAATACTATGAAGATAAAGAACCAAGAATGCTAAAAAACATAATAGCCGAAAAGTATAATTCTGAATTCAAACATAATATTACATCAAGAAGATTATTTACTAAAGAAGTTGAAATTATGACTATTGTTATAGACAATCTTAACAAAGAAGGTATTTATGTTGGTTATGTTTATGATGCCGTTTTTTGCCACCCTGATGAAGCAAATAGAGTAAAAGAAGTTATGGATGAGGTAATATTAAAATTTGGTATTAAAACCACTGCTAAGCTTTCAAACGGAAAGAAACACAATCCAATCGTGGTCAATTTAAAAGAAACCATGATTGATGTTGAAATCTTAAAACCACAACAAGTTGAAACAGTTTTGCAATTTAAAAAAATTGATGCTGGATTAATTAGTTTTAGTAATCGAATTAAAGGTGAAATAAAAGAATGGATTAAAAATGGTAAACTAGTTAATTTCGAGGAAACTATTGTTGTATTTGATGAGACCGACTCAATGACAGAAAGTGTTCTAAGAGTTTTTGACACAGTTGATTCTAAGTATATTTATGTAACTGAAAACTTTATTAATAGTGTTTAAAAATGTTTTGACTCCCCCCTGCATGCAAATGAAGACCGCCCTCCCTTAGCGTCTTAACATTCATGTCTAAACCCCACATATGAAATGCTTCAAAAAATTTCCTGGACATATTTTGAACTGTTTTTTTGGGGTTATTAATGTTGTTTTTGATTAAAATTAATAC
>CAILTC010000228.1 GCA_903837025.1 uncultured Bacteroidota bacterium
TAACGCAAAAGTCAGTTTTGCCGATGCTGATTTGAGTTTATTTAAAAATTTTCCTAATGCTAATGTTAAACTAACTAAGTTTATAATCATCAATAAAGCTCCTTTTGAAGGTGACACTCTGGTTTCGTTAGGCGAGCTAAATTTAGAAATGTCTATCAAAGAACTTTTTAAAGGAAAAGACGAATCGATGAATATTCAAGGTGTTTCATCGAAAAATGGTTATGTAAACATCATTTTCAATAAAGACGGAATCGGGAATTTTGATATCGCTCTGAAAAACGCGGTGAAAGACACGACAAAAAGCAAACCGCTAGCATTGAAAATCCAGAATTACAAAATGGAGAATTTCAACTTCAAGTATTTTGATGAAACTTCTAAAATAAAAATGACAATCGACAGTTTGAATCACGAAGGAGCTGGAGATTTTGCAGCTCAAAAATTGGATTTGAAAACAACTTCTAAGGCAAAAATTTCACTTTCGTTGGATAAAGTCAATTATATGAAAAACATAACCTTGACTTTGGATGCCGTTATAGGAATTGATTTAAAGGAAAATAAATACACTTTCAAGGAAAACAAAGCTTTAATCAACCAATTACCATTAGAATTTGATGGTTTTATTAAATTGATTAAAGGCGGAGGTCAGGAATATGATTTGAAATTTAAAACACCAACGGCTTCATTCAAAAACTTCTTAGGATTAATTCCTGCGAAATATTCTGCAAGTTTAGATAATGTGAAAACTACAGGAGATTTTTCGGTTATTGGCTTTGCCAAAGGATTGTATTCGGATAAAACAGTACCAAAATTTAATATTGAAATTGCTTCAAACAATGCTTCCTTTCAATATCCAAATTTACCAAAATCAGTTCGAAACATTGTAATTGACACAAAAATCATCAATGAAACTGGCGTTTTGAACGACACCTATGTCAATCTTGACAAACTATCTTTCACCATCGATCAGGATGTATTTAATGCAAAAGCCAACATTAGAAACATCACTCAAAATGCTATTGTAGACGCCGCTTTAAAAGGAACCATTAATTTAGAAAATTTATCAAAAGCGTATCCAATAAAATTGGCTAAGCCAATGGAAGGAATTCTAAAAGCCGATGTAACCACTAAATTCGATATGCAATCGGTTGAAAAAAGCCAATATCAAAACATAAAAAATGCGGGAACCATGAGTTTGTCCGACTTTAAATATGCGGACGAAAATGGCAAATCTATGAACATCAGCAATGCTTTGGTTCAATTTAATCCAAGTCAAATTAACCTGAAACAATTTAATGCAACCACCGGAAAAAGCGACATTAGCGTTACGGGAGTTTTAGATAATTTCTATGGTTTTATGTTCAAAAATCAGGAATTAAAAGGAAACTTCAACATGAGTTCTAATCAAATTGCAGTTAGCGATTTTATGACTACGAGCGAACCTGCAAAAACAGAGGCTAAAAAAGCCGACGCAATGAAAATTCCAGCTTTCTTGAATTGTACGCTTACGGCCAAAGCCAATACGGTTTTGTATGACAATTTAATGTTGAAGGACGTTTCTGGAAAATTGATTGTTAAGGACGAAAAAGTGACTTTAGAAAACATTAAATCATCCATTTTTGGAGGGACAATTGGCACTAATGGTTCTGTTTCAACCAAAGGAAAAACACCAATATTTGACATGAATTTAGGGTTGAATCAAGTTGATATTGCGCAATCTTTTACCCAATTGGAAATGCTTAAAAAGATTGCGCCAATTGCCGGAATCATAAACGGAAAACTAAATTCGACCATTAAACTGAACGGAAATCTTGATGGCAAAACGATGTCGCCCGATCTAAAAACGCTTACCGGAGATTTGATGGGACAACTGCTTTCGACAACTATAAATGCTAAAAATTCAACTTTGTTAACCGCTTTGAGTTCAAACGTGAAATTCCTTGATGTA
>CAILTC010000229.1 GCA_903837025.1 uncultured Bacteroidota bacterium
AAATCGCCTTTTTCGAGTTTTCCTTTTTGGGAAAAGAAACCAACAACATCTATTTTATTCAATTTATTTTTCTTTCCACCACTGATATAAATCGTTTGAAATTCAGGTGGTTTTGGTAAAGTAATCGAATGTTCTACATTCAAAACTGGCATTCCATAATCGATATAATCTAGCTTTTTCTCACTGTCATGCGCAACAATATAAGCCGTTCCGGAAGCCAACATTCTAGCAGTTCTACCGTTTCTATGCGTGAATTCGTCTTCTTTAGAGGGTAAATGATAATGAATTACGTGATTCATTTCGGGAATATCGAGTCCGCGAGCGGCCAAATCGGTGGTGATTAAATAACTCATGCTTCCATTTCGGAATTGAATTAAAGCGCGTTCTCTTTCGTCCTGATCCATTCCGCCATGATAATAGGTGGAATAAATTCCTTTTGCGTTCAAGGTGTCGCTAATACGTTCTGCGGCGTCACGATGATTACAAAACACCAAAGCTGATTGTGATTTTAACGCACAAATAAGGTTAAACAAACTTCCTATTTTGTCTTTTTCTTTCGAAACAACCATTTTCATGGCAAGATTCGTTTTCTCTTCTTGCTCCGGAATATAATCTAAAATCGTTGGGTTGATAACTCTCGTATATTTTGGGATCTCAATATCGGAGGTTGCCGAAACCAAAACGCGTTTGTTTAGTTTTGATAATTTTCCGATGATGAATGACATTTGTTCATGAAAACCCAATTGTAAGGATTTATCGAATTCGTCAAGAATCAAGGTTTCAATTTTATCTACGCGAAAAGTGCCTCGGTCGATATGATCCGCAATTCTTCCTGGAGTTCCTATTAAAACGGCTGGTGGATTGCTTAAATTCTTGATTTCAGTATCTATGGAATGTCCGCCATAACACACATTTACTTTGTAATCAGTTCCCATTTTTTTCCAAACTTGCTCAATTTGCAATCCTAATTCACGTGATGGAACTAGAATTAAACATTGAACAGAAAGAATTTCAGGTTTCAACATTTCGAAAATTGGCAACAAGAAAGCGAGCGTTTTCCCAGAACCTGTTGGCGAAAGCAGTAAAACATTATTATCGCTCAAAATAGTTTCTTGAGCGGCAGCTTGCATTTCGTTTAACTTTTCGAAACCTAAGTTGTGAAGTATATTGTTGGAATGGTGTTTTTTATTCATTTTGCAAAGGTAACTTTTCAATTACGAATTACGAATTAAAAATTACGAATTTCTCAAGTATTCGTAATTAGTAATTCATAATTTCCTATCCTTCTTCGAACAATAATTTTATATTTTCATAGGAATTTTTCAGGACTTCGGGCATTTCACTTGGGCTAAGCCAAATGGCTTTTTCTATACCTTCTTCGATTTGGCCAACGGGAATTCCTTCAAAATCAGAATGCATTTCGAACCAATGGGTAATTTTTAATTTATAAACACCGTTTCTTTTAAAAACATGATACGTTTTTTGAAGTTTTTTGGTAATTCTTAACTGATTTACGCCAGTTTCTTCCTCGACTTCACGCATTGCGGTATCTTCGATTTCTTCCCCTTTTTCAGTTCCGCCTTTTGGCAAATCCCATTTTCCACCTCTAAAAATGAATAAAACTTGACCTTTTTTGTTGTAAACTAGTCCTCCACCGGCTTTAGCAACAGGAATTTTAGATTTTAAGGTTTTCATAATCTCCTTTTCATCAGGATGATACAAATAAGCCTTTTCAATTTTATTTTGAAAGATTTTGACTATAAGTTGCACTATATCAACACTCTCAAGCAAGAATATTTGAAAATTTGTCTCTTTCGAGATTTCATTTGTCAAAAAAAGTGGTTTGTCGTTCACAAAAACTTTATACATTTGTATTATGATATTTAATAAGGATACTGCCGAAAAAACTGCCGAATTGCTTTTGCAAATAAATGC
>CAILTC010000230.1 GCA_903837025.1 uncultured Bacteroidota bacterium
AATCATAAAGAATTAATTGATCGCTTAAAACTTCTTCATCATAAATAGGCGTAAAAGGAATTTCGGCATAGGTCAAGACCAGCGTTACAGCATCGTCCCAAGGTTGTTTGCCTTTTGGAGTATAAACAGCAATTTTAGGTGCTTTTTCGAGAGCAACGGCTTCCATATTTTGGGAAGGGCTAGATATTTCGGCAAGAATTGTGGCTTCTTCAGAATCCGAAAGTATTTCAAAACTCACGCCTCGAATTTGACATTCTTTTCGAATTTCGGGAGAATCGGGTAACAAAAAAGAGCCACCACGATAATTGAGCAACCAGCTAGCTTTGTATTTTTTTTCGATACACCAATAGGTAATTCCGTAGGCTTTTAGATGATTTTGTTGCGTGGTTTCGTCCATTGGCAACAAAATAAAAGAAGCGCGTGCCGAAAATGAAATCAGGATTATAAATAGTAATACTACCTTTTTCGAAGCCATTTATAAGTTTTTTTCAAATATACGAGTTTTAATCTGACTCAAAGGAAATTAAAAAATTCTAAAAAGGCATATCATCATCTTCCTCTTCATTCAAATTACTGCCAAAAGCTTCGTGTGGTGAAGGAAGATTTTTAGTTTGAAAAGGGTTGTCGTCATGATTCATTTTTGAAGGAAAATCATCTGCGCCTCCACCATAATCTTCAAGGTTATCAAATTTTCCTAAATTTCCAATAAACTTCAATCGGACGTTTTCAAGAGAACCATTCCTGTGTTTTGCAATCATAAATTCAGCTTGACCCGCAGATGGTGATTGTTCATCATCATCCCACTCATCAATTTTATAGTATTCAGGACGGTAAATAAAAGATACAATATCGGCATCTTGCTCAATCGCACCCGATTCACGAAGATCAGAAAGCAAAGGTCTTTTGCTAGATCCACGGGTTTCAACAGCACGAGACAATTGGGATAAAGCAATAACAGGAACCGCTAACTCTTTGGCCAATGCTTTTAAGTTTCTCGAAATAGTCGAAATTTCTTGTTCTCTATTTCCTCCGCCTTTTCCGTTTCCTCCGGCAGTCATCAATTGCAAATAATCGACAATGATAATTTTTATTCCATGTTGCGAAGCCAAACGTCTGGCTTTTGCTCTCAAATCAAAAATAGAAAGAGAAGGCGAATCGTCAATAAAAAGAGGTGCTTTTTCTAAATTTTTAACTTTCACACTCAATTGTTCCCATTCGTGTTTTTCTAATTTTCCGGTTCGCAGTTTTTCAGAAGACAAGCCCGTTTCGGATGAAATTAACCTTGTGATTAACTGTACCGAAGACATCTCCAGCGAGAACAATGCAACAGGATGACCAAAATCAATGGCTATATTTCGAGCCATAGAAAGTACAAAAGCTGTTTTTCCCATACCCGGTCTAGCCGCTATAATAATCAAATCACTAGGTTGCCAACCAGATGTAATAGCATCTAGTTTTGTAAAACCAGTTTCAACTCCACTTAATCCTTTTTGGTTTGCAATTTCTTCAATTCGCTTTTTGGCTTGTAAAACTAAACTTTGAGCTGTTTCCGAACTTCGTTTGATATTTCCTTGTGTAACTTCATAAAGTTTCGATTCGGCTTTGTCTAATAAATCGAAAACATCGGTAGTTTCATCATAGGATTCTTCGATAATATCCGTAGAAATTCGGATTAAACTGCGTTGAATGTATTTTTGAAGAATGATTCTAGAGTGAAATTCGATATGTGCCGAAGAGGATATTTTTTGGGTAAGCTGAATCAGATAAAAATCACCTCCAGCCAAGTCTAATTTTGCATTTTTTCGCAACTGAGCCGAAACGGTTAATAAGTCGATTGGTTGCGTTTCTGTAAACAATTGAACGATGGCTTCAAAAATATGTTTGTGTCCTTCTTTGTAAAAAGCATCAGGTTGCAAAATGTCTATGACTTCATCAACTCCTTTTTTGTCAATCATCATCGCACCAAGCACAGCCTCCTCTAAGTCGATAACCTGAGGGGGTAATTTTCCTTTTTCAAGATTAATAATAGTTGTTTTATCAACTCGCTGTGGGTATATATTTTTGACATTTTCCATAGAGCGAAAGTAACCAAAATTTAAAAAACTTTACTATTGACTTATTACAAAAATTTGTTTATAAACATTCGTTTTTTGTTAATAACCCAAAAAAAATCCGAAGCTATAAGGCTTCGGATTAAAAGTATGTTTTTAAGATTTTACTCTCTAAAATCACCCATTTTACTGTATTTATCCATTCTTTGGGCAACTAATTCTTGTGTTGATAAGTCTTTCAATTCATTG
>CAILTC010000231.1 GCA_903837025.1 uncultured Bacteroidota bacterium
AATAGTTGTAATATGATAACAATTACCGAAGCTACAATCGAGGATTTCGAAACCATCCGAGAAATTGCCTACACCACTTGGCCGGTTGTATACGGCGAAATTCTGTCGAAAGCGCAATTAGATTATATGTTAGAAAATTTCTATTCTGACGCTACTTTAACTGATAATTTAGTGAATAAAGGACATCGTTTTATTTTGGCTAAAGAAGGCGCTACGTGTCTTGGTTTTGCTTCGTATGAGCATCATTATTTGGGAGAAAACACCACAAGATTACATAAAATATACCTGCTTACCGAATCTCAAGGAAAAGGAATAGGGAAGATGTTGCTTGATAAAATTTCGACTTTGGCCAAAGAAAACCAATGCAATGTAATTTCGTTGAATGTTAATAAATTCAACAAGGCGCACACTTTTTATAAACGAATGGGTTTTGAAGTTATCGCCGAAGAAGATTTAGAAATTGGAAACGGTTATCTAATGGAAGATTATAGAATGGAGAAAAAGCTGTGATTATTTCACAATTACATCATGCTTATAAAGCAAGCCTTTTAGTTCATTAAGCGAAAATACAGCTTTCTTGATTTTGGTTTTTGTTGGGTCGATGGTGTAATTATAACTCGTTTTAAAATTGACTTTGTTGGCAATTGCTTTTGCAAATTCGGAACGATATAAGTCACAATTATCGAAAACTACTCCAGTTAAATCGGTACTCATAAAATCTACCGCGATAATACTGCAATCTATGAATGTAGTTCCTTTTATTTTTAGAGTGTAAAATTTAGAAAAATCCAAGACGCATTCTTTAAAATGGATTTCGAAAATGAGTTTGTCGCACATCGCAAAATTCACGTCTTCAATTTTGCATCGGTTGAAAAATACGGTTCTAAAGGCTACGTAATTTATTTTGGCACCACTAAAAATACAATCGTTAAAAGTGCAATCTATAAAAGTTACGGCAACAAAAATACATTGTGAAAAATCACAATTATTAAAAGTACAGCATTCAAATTCCTTTAAATTGACTTCTTTTTCGTTATAGACGATGGAATTGTATTCAATGTCAAGGAAATAGTCGGTCATTTATTGGGTGTCAAAAATATTTCAAAACGGAAATAGAAAGTTAAAACTGAAAACTGAAATTATTTTCTCTTCAAGATTTTATATTCTTCGTAGCAAGAACTTATTGCATCTAGAATTTGCAAGTCGTTAGCTGTTTTTACGAAGGATTCCGAATAATTACAACGCTCTAGGATTTGGGCAATTTCATTTTTATCAACTCCTAAAAGTACCGAAATCGTTTCTCTGTCAAACTTCGATTCTAAAAGGTTACGTACAGTGTCGTCCTTTTTCATTTCTTTTAACCTTTTGAGTTCTTTAGGTCTTTTTCCGAAGAAATTATAAAGCATATCGGCAGGATTAAAGATAGAACCCATTACTTTTCCAAAGGCATTTGGCGAATATTCTCCAGCTTCATAACCTTCAGTTAGCCCGGAAATACTATATCGGTAATTTTCTTTTATTGGAATTAATTTTGAATCCACTTCTAAATACCCTGTTAGATTATAGGGTCTAATGATTATTTCATCAAGCGCATACGCCTTTTCGGTAAGTTGTATAGTGGTAGATTTAGTTTTTATCCAGTCGTAAGTGACTTTGATTTTAAGAGATTGAAAACCTAAAGTAGAAATGTGAAGGGTATCATTTGCGGCAACTTCAATTTCGAAATAGCCTTTGTCGTTTGTGATTGTTCCCTTGACTTTATTGATGTTGATGATGTTAACATTTGCCAATGGGAATTTGGTATTGTCATTGATAATGGTGCCGGAAACTTTTTGGGTAGAGCCCAAAACCTGAGAAAAAGCACTTGAAGAAACGATTAAAAACAAGAAAACTACAAAATATTTCATAAACTGATTTAAAACTTTAAAAGTAATAAAACAGGATTAAATATTTTGTAGTTTCCTTATAATTATAAGAATATTAACAAAAAGTGTTAACTTCTTCTAGGTCTTCTTTCTCTTGGAGTTTCGCTAGAACCTTCAGAACGTCTTGGAGCTCTGTCAGAAAATCCACCTTCGTGTCTTGGGGCATCTGAAGATCTTGAAGATCTATCAGAGAAACCACCAGTTCTTGGAGCTGAATTGCTTCTTGGTCCGAAACCACCTTCTCTAGGAGCAGAACTTCTGTCGCTTCTAAATCCGCCACCAGAACCTTCACGTCTTGGAGCAAAACTTCCTTCTCTTCTTGGAGCTGAACTTCTGTCACCACCTGAACGACCTCCACCAAAACCACCAGAACTTCTTCCGTTGTGATCACGTCTTCCACCGCCATCATTTTTAGAGATTTCAACATTGATTCTACGTCCTTCTAATTGTACGTTGTTCAATATTTCCATAACTTTATCTGTATGTTCTGGGTCTGTGTTAAAGAAAGAGAAACCTTCTTTTACATCTACTTTGAAAACGTCATCACGACCAAGGTCTAATGTTTCTTTCAAGTAATCTTTCAATTGCATCCAATCGAAATTGTCTCTAGATCCAATGTTTACAAAATAGCGAGTTGCACCGTTATTGTTGTTTTCTCTTGGAGCACCATCTCTATCGTCACGTCTTTCAGAACCTGATGATTGATTCGAGATATCTCTGTTTTTCTTGTAGTAATTGATAAAACGGTTGAATTCTACCGAAACCATTTTCTTGATTAATTCCTCTTTCGATAAACCTTCAAGAACGTTGTTGATTGCTGGTAAATAGTTGTCAATTTCGTGATCAACTTCAGTGTCTTTAATTTTGTTGGCTAAGTGCAACAATTGAATTTCACAAATTTCGATTCCAGAAGGGATTGTTTTCTCTTCGAATTTTTGTTTGATGATTCTTTCGATTGAAGAAATTTTGCGAATTTCACTTTTTGTTACAATAACAATAGAAGTTCCTAGTTTTCCTGCACGACCTGTACGGCCCGAACGGTGATTGTAAGTTTCTATTTCGTCAGGTAATTGATAATTTACTACGTGAGTAATGTTATCCACGTCAATTCCACGAGCTGCAACGTCTGTAGCAACAAGCATTTGGATTTGGCGACCTCTAAATGATTTCATTACACCATCGCGTTGTGCTTGAGATAAATCTCCGTGCAAAGCGGCAGCGCTATAACCATCTTCGATTAATTTTTCGGCAACAGCTTGTGTATCTCTTTTTGTTCTACAAAAAACCACAGAGAAAATATCTGGATTAGCATCGGCTAAACGTTTTAAAGCTTCGTAACGATCACGTGCATTTACTAAGTAAAATTCGTGAGAAACGGTAGCTGAACCAGAGTTCTTAGCTCCAACAGTAATTTCTAATGGGTCACGCATGAATTGTTTTGCAATTCGTGCAACTTCTTGTGGCATTGTAGCCGAGAATAACCATGTGTTTTTTTCGTCAGGTGTAGTCGAAAGG
>CAILTC010000232.1 GCA_903837025.1 uncultured Bacteroidota bacterium
ATGAAGCCTGTATATTTTTGAATATAAGTGAAACCACCCACACCACCAATGCCTAATAGGTCATTCCAAGTAAATAAAACAGCAAGAACCATCGCTGCAAAAACGGCTATTCTTCCTATGTTTACTTGTTGTTTTTCTCCAGCTTGTTTTTGAATGTATTTTTTATGTACATCTAAAGTGTAAATGGTAGAAATACTATTTACTTTTCCTGCTAATGATGCTACGATTGCCGCTGTTAAAGCTGCTACTGATAAACCTTTTAGACCTGTAGGAAGGAAAGTCAATACAGCTGAATAAGCACCATCTTTTCCGCCAACTAATTGGGGTAAGTATCCTTTTGAATATAAAACAAATGCTGCAATTCCGGGTAACATTACAATAACAGGCATCAATAATTTTAACATTCCTGCAAATAAAATACCTGTACGAGCAGTTTGTAAATCCGCCCCTAAAGCTCTTTGAGTAATATATTGGTTACAACCCCAATAGTTAAGATTGATGATCCAAATACCAGCTAAATACGATAACATTCCTGGAAAAGTTAGGTATTTGTTAATTTCTAATTGAGAAGAAGTGGCTGTTGGTCTTGGAATAATCATTTTGAAATGTTCTGGTGCTTCATGCATTAGTACTTTAAAACCAGCAATAGCATCCGATCCTACTCCAAAACGTTCCCCAACAGTTGTCAGTGCAATGTAAGAAGTAACTAAACCTCCTATAATTAAAACGGCAACCTGAATTACGTCGGTATAGGCAACCACTTTCATCCCTCCTAAAGATATTAATAAGGCAAAAAGAGCTAATCCAATCATGATTACATGTAGATATTCTCCACCAGCCAATCCGTTAATTGCTACAGCTCCTAGATATAAAATTGAAGTTAGATTGACAAATACGTATAAAAACAACCAAAAAACAGCCATAATTAAGGCAGTTGATTCATTATATCTTGTTTTTAAAAACTGAGGCATGGTATAAATCTTGTTTTTTAAATAAACAGGAATAAACCAAATAGCAACAATAATTAATGCGATGGCAGCAACCCATTCGTATGCGGCAACAGCAATCCCTAAAAAGAATCCCTCACCACTCATACCAATAAATTGTTCTGCCGAAATGTTTGAAGCAATCAATGAAGCTCCAATAGCCCACCAAGTTAGTGTACCTTCGGCAAGGAAGTACGCTTTGGCATCGTGTTCGTTTTTTTCTCGTTTACGATAAATAGTATATCCATAGACCGATACCGCTATAAAGTAGACGATAAATACTGCGTAATCTGCAAATGCAAGGTTCTTGTTCATAGGTAATTGTGTTTTATAAATTTCTAAATGGTATTCTTTTTTCTTTAATTCATATGAATTAAAGAAAAATTGGGTACTAATTTATCCGAAATGGTTGTAAATATTTTTCAAATATATTATTATTTGTTAACATGACAATTAATTTTTTAAAATTTTTTATAACTTTTTTAATGAATATTGTAAAAATAACAATGAAATAATGAGAGTTATCTAGAAAATATTTTATTTTGTTTCTAGATAATTCTCATTATTATTTAGGTTCTGCGAAATATTTGTTTTTTTGAATCCTGCTCGTAATGGCTGCTATATTTAATGAATTAAGGCATAGAATACAAATTGCCATTCGGTAATGGGTGGCTTTTTTTTGTACCTTTGCAAAAAAAAAGCAACAATATGGCTCATAAAGCAGGTTTTGTAAATATCATCGGAAATCCAAATGTTGGAAAATCAACTTTGATGAATGCCTTTGTTGGCGAAAGATTA
>CAILTC010000233.1 GCA_903837025.1 uncultured Bacteroidota bacterium
ATTCAAAGAAAATGAAAAAAATAATCACCCTTGTAACAATTGCTTTATTTACAATTAGCGCTAACGCACAACAAACAAAACCTGCAGTAAAAGAAGGTGCTAAAACCGAAGAAATGGCAAAATGTAAAATGAAAGATCCTAAAAAATGTTCTAAAGAAGATATGGCAAAAGGAAAAAAAGACGGCAAAAAATGTTGTGCTAAATAACAATTTGCTCTTTATAAAAAACAAAAAATGCTTCGAAGTTTTCGAAGCATTTTTATTTATGTTTTATTTTGAATTAGGCTAAGGCTTGTTTCAATCCATCGAAATCAACTAAAAGTTGTTCGCCTGAGATTAAATTTTTCAAAGCAAATTTACCTTCACTCATTTCTGTTTCGCCAACGATAACTGCATAAGGAATTCCGCGTTTATCGGCATGCTGAAACTGTTTTCCCACCTTGATAGTATCGGGATATAATTCTACTTTTATTCCAAAACTTCGCAATTGCGTTATAGCTTTCATCGAATAAAAAGCCTCTTTTTCGCCATAATTGATAAACAAAGCTTTGGAAGTTGAAGTCACGGTTTCCGGAAACAAATTCAATTCTTCAATCACCAAATAAATCCGGTCTAAACCAAAAGAAATTCCAACGCCGCTCATGTCTTTCAAGCCGAAAATTCCGGTCAAGTCATCATATCTTCCACCGCCACCGATAGAACCCATGGCAACTTGTTTGGGCGGAGCGATTTCAAAAATAGCACCCGTATAATAATTCAGTCCACGAGCGAGCGTCACGTCTAAATCTAAAATAGCGCTGTTCAAACCAAGTTTAGTAACATTATCACATATAAAACGCAATTCTTCAACGCCTTTCAGCCCTTCTTGGGAAGAAGCTAATAAGCTAGAAAGTTGACTTATTTTTTCCGAAATGGTTCCCGTAAAATTAAATAAAGGCTGCACTTTTTCGATTGCTGATTCTGAGATTCCTTTTTCGATCATTTCCTTTTTTACGCCGTCTTCGCCTATTTTGTCGAGTTTGTCTAAGGCAACGGTAAAATCGATCAATTTATCTTTGGCACCAATAACTTCGGCAATTCCTGAAAGAATTTTACGATTATTGATTTTGATGGTCACACCATTTAATCCTAGTTCCGTAAAAACCGAATCGTACAATTGCACTAATTCTACTTCTTGCCACAAGGATTTCGAACCCACAACATCGGCATCACATTGAAAAAATTCTCTAAAACGTCCTTTTTGCGGACGATCGGCACGCCAAACCGGTTGAATTTGGTACCGCTTAAACGGAAACTCAATTTCGCTTTGATGTTGCACGACATAACGCGCAAAAGGAACAGTTAAATCGTAACGCAACGCTTTTTCGGAGATACTTGAAGTCAGTTTATTACTTTCTTTATTTTGCAATAAAGCGGCGTCGGCTTTCGCCAAATAATCCCCAGAATTCAAAATTTTAAAAATCAAACGATCACCTTCTTCGCCGTATTTCCCCATCAAGGTTTCGGAATTTTCGAAAGAAGGTGTTTCTATGGGTTGAAACCCAAATTTCTCAAAATTACTTTTGATAATTGCTATTATATATTGACGTTTTGCCACCTCAGCTGGTGAAAAATCTCTTGTTCCTTTTGGAATGCTTGGTTTCTGAGCCATTTTTTTAAGTTAGAAGTTAGGAGTTGGAAGCTGGAAGTTGGAAGTATTACACTTCCTACTTCCTACTTCAAGTTGCAAATATCTTGTTTTTTTAAAACAATTCTATTCAAAAAAGTATCTTTTATTAATGGGATGCTTGGGTACGACCTTCGATTCCTGTTTTTATTTAATGATGGAGCTATTCTAAAAATAAAAAAACCACCCCGTACGTTGGGCACCCCTCCAAAGGAGGAGAATCTGTACAACTTCCCCTCCTTTGGAGGGGTGCCTAAAAGGCGGGGTGGTCATATAGTGTTTTAATGATAAACTCCCTTTTGAATTCTAATGCCCTAGCCCAGATTGAAATGGAAAGCCCGGACTGAAAAAAAGCTAATTTTTCTTGTCCTAAAAGAGCGACCAAGGGAAGCTCCTTTTTGGGCTAAGAAAAATAGTTTTTTTGAGGGAGGACTTGTAATGGAAAGCTAGAAATAGCTCCTAATGGAATAAATTATTGTTTTTGAAAACAACTCTGTAACAAAAATTGTATTTTCGTGTCAAATATGCACTATGTTTAAATTATTCCGCGAAAACGTCCGAATTGCAATGGGTTCTATTAGAACACAATTGCTGCGCACCATACTTACTGTATTGATTATTGCTATTGGAATCACGGCTTTGGTCGGGATTTTGACTGTAGTTTCGGCTTTAGAAAATACTATTTCGTCGGATTTTGCTTCGATGGGTGCCAATACTTTCAACATCAATCAATACGAAAACACTTCGCGACGCCGTGGCGGTGAGGAAAGAGAGATCATCAATCCGATTATTTCCTATCCCGAGGCGGTTGCATTTAAGAGCAAATACAAATATCCACTTTCCGAAACTTCGATTTCATTTACGGCAACTTCGGCCGCCGAAGTAAAATATGAATCCACAAAAACGGATCCCGAAAATACCATTGTGGGTGTTGACGAGCATTTTATAACCAATTCTGGTCTTGAAACCAGTTTGGGTAGAAACTTCACCGGATTCGATATTCAAAACAACAGTTATTCCTGTATTGTAGGTTCCGATTTTCAAAAAGGATTGCTCAAAGATATGAACCCAATCGACAAGATTATTTCTATTCGTGGCGCTAAATTCAAAGTTATTGGCGTGCTAAAAGAGAAAGGTTCGACCTTTGGCAACAGCCAAGATTTAAGGGTTTTAATTCCGATTCAGGTTGCGCGTTCCTTGTTTACGGCACCCAAAATAAATTACACGATGAGCATCATGGTCGCCAAGAAAGAAATGCTGGATCAAGCCATTGATGACGCCAATAATACGATGCGAAGAGTTCGCAAATTGAGTCCAGTACAAGACAATAATTTTGCCGTTGTTCGAAGCGATGATCTTATCAACCGGATTCTTGGCATCACAAAATACCTCGGAATGGCATCGTGGCTTATCGGTATCATCACGGTTTTAGGCTCTTCTATCGCTTTGATGAATATTATGATTGTTTCGGTTACGGAACGCACGCGCGAAATTGGCGTTCGTAAAGCATTGGGCGCCAAAAGAAGCACCATCGCTTTTCAGTTTTTTATAGAAACTTTACTTATTGGTCAATTAGGAGGATTAGTAGGGATTATTTTCGGAATCGCAATCGGTTTTGCTTTAGCTACTGCCATGAATTTTGTATTTGTAATTCCTTGGGGCGCCATTATGGCGGCTTTTATAACCAGCTTTATTGTTGCTGTGGTTTCTGGATTGTATCCTGCGATAAAAGCAGCTTATTTAGACCCGATAGAAGCATTGCGATATGAATAGTTCCAGGTTTCAGTTTTCAGGTTTCAGTTTTGAAAAGTCTATTTTTTCTTTCCAACAAAATCTTCAATCTAAAATCAAACTTCACATCGAATCATCCGATCATTCCCGTAAATATCTTTGCGTAATTCGATGTTTTTAAAATTCATTTTTTCTAATAAATCAACTGTTTCATTTCCTAAATACTGATTGATCTCGAAGAATAATTGTCCGTTTTGAGAAAGGTTTATCTGAGCCAATTCGGCTATTTTTCTATAAAAAATAAGCGCATCATCATCTTCGACAAAAAGAGCTAAATGCGGCTCATTGTCCAAAACATTTTTCTTGATTTCCTGTTTTTCCAATTCCCGAACATAAGGCGGATTCGAAACAATAATATCAAATTGTTGTTCTAAATTTTCGGTCTCCAAAATATTTTTTTCGATGAAAGTAACGTTAACACCGTTGATTTCTGCATTTTTTTTGGCCGTAGCCAAAGCCTTTTCAGAAATATCAATCGCAAAAACTTCGGCATTCGAAATGTTTTTTGCCAAAGAAATCGCGATGCAACCACTCCCCGTTCCAATATCTAGGATTTTTAGCTGTTCACCCTTGGCTCTTGACTCTTGACTCTTGGCTTCTAAATTCTGACTTTCCAAAATCCATTCCACCAATTCTTCGGTTTCCGGTCTTGGAATCAAAACGGTTGAATTGACCTCGAAATCTAAACCATAAAAACTGGTTTTTCCTAATAGGTATTGAATGGGAATTTCTTTTTTGAGTTGTTCCAAAATCGAATTCCATTGCTGTATGGCTTCCTCCGAAAAAGTCAAATCAGGATTCAAAGCCAAATCAATTCTTTTCAATTGATTGTTTTCTTCTAAAATCAAAAAGAAAAAACTCTCCGCTTCGCCAGCGTCGTAAATTGGCGTGAGTTGTTGAGTAAATAGGGTTCTATATTGTTTGATTTGCATTTTATTTAATTCGTTTTTTAACTCTCTAGTGAAATTTACAGCAAGTTCTTTTTGTGATTTCTCCTTCGTCGAAATGACAAATCTATAACGACAATGTTTATCATTACAATTCCTTCAACATCCAAACCGGACAAGAAACGTGACCAGTGCTTCCCATGGGGGAACAAATATATACGAAACCCGATTTTTTATACATTTTCTGGGCGTCGTGCATAAAAGGCATGGTTTCAAGATAACATTTTTCGAAACCAAAATCTCGAGCAGTCTGCAAACATATTTCCATCATTTGGCTTCCGATTCCCAAACCCCGCGTTTCGGGTAAAAAATACATTTTTTGCAATTCGCATAATGTTTCAACTTCGTTTTCGAGTGGCGCAATTCCTGCTGCTCCAACAACTTTTCCGTTATTTTCGACCACAAAATAAGCTGATTTAGGCTTATTATATTCCTCAAACATGAGATCCAAATACGCATCGGCATAGGCAGTTCCTACTTTTGGGATATTCAATTCGTCAAAAACGTCCCTTATTAATTGTGCAACTTCCGGATTGTCTTTTTTTTCAATTTTTCGAATGAGCCAGTTTTCCATGTTTGAAATGCTTATTTATTCTACAAAAATAGAAATTGTTTGTGGTAATTTTCCAAAGATCGAAAACTAAATCTTAAACACAAAAATCATTACTTTTGTAGCTGTGAATATACAAGAGAAATACATAGCCCGCTGCATCGAATTAGCCAAAAATGGTTTGGGAACCACCTATCCTAATCCCATGGTGGGAAGTGTAATTGTGCATAATGGCAAAATCATTGGTGAAGGATGGCATAAAAAATCGGGTGAACCTCATGCCGAAGTGAATGCCATAAATTCCGTAAAGGACAAGTCTTTATTGAAAGAATCTACTATTTATGTGAGTTTGGAACCTTGCAGTCATTTTGGAAAAACACCTCCTTGTTGCGATTTAATTATAAAAAATGCGATTCCGAATGTCGTTATCGGAACGGTAGATCCCAATATAAAGGTTGCCGGAAACGGAATTAAAAAATTAATTGCCGCTGGAGCAAATGTCAGCGTTGGGGTTCTTGAAGCCGAATGCAACGAATTGAACAAACGCTTTTTTACTTTTCACCAAAAGAAAAGACCCTACATTATTTTGAAATGGGCCGAAAGTCAAGATGGTTTTATTGCCCCATTAACAAAGTCAGAACAGAAACCAGTCTGGATAACCAATGAATTTTCGCGTCAGTTGGTGCATAAATGGCGAAGCGAGGAACAAGCTATTCTTGTAGGAACCAATACTGTTATTGATGATAATCCTAAATTAGACGTGAGAGATTGGACGGGGAATAATCCGACACGAATCGTTTTAGACCCGAAAAATCGTATTCCGAAAGACTGTGCTATATTTGATAATCAGGTAAAAACGATAATTATTTCGAACGCAATTTCGTCATCTAATAAAGAAAATACTATCTTTGAAGTAATCGATTTCGAACAAAACCCTGCGCAACAAATTTTACGTATTTTATACCAACACCAAATACAATCCGTTATCATTGAAGGAGGCAGACAAACTCTGCAGACTTTTATAGATGAAAATCTTTGGGACGAAGCACGACTGTTTATTGGGAATAATTACATCGAAAACGGGATTAAAGCTCCTATTATTGCTTTAAAAAACAATAAAAAAGAGACAATTGACAACGACGAACTTATAATAGCAAGAAATCATGATTAATACCATCATTTTTGATTTTGGAGATATTTTTATCAATCTAGACAAACAAGCAACTGTTAATGGCTTGAAAAAATTGGGATTGTCCCAATGGAATGAAGATCTAAATAGACTGAATATAGAATTCGAAAAAGGAGAAATCTCACGAGAAAATTTTCTGCTTGGCATTCAAAAGCACATCCCGAATGCTTCAATCGAAGAAATTCTAACGGCTTGGAATGCAATTCTTCTAGATTTTCCATTACACCGATTAGAATTTGTTCAAAAACTCTCCAAAAAATACCGCTTATTTTTGTTAAGCAATACCGATTCTATTCACATAGACACTTTTGAGCAAGAAAGTGGTGTTTCCTTTTATAGTGATTTTTACCAATGTTTTGAAAGAGTCTATTTCTCCTATGAAATTGGAATGAGAAAACCGGATGCTGAAATTTTTAATTATTTAATAAAAAAATACGATTTATCAGAAAAAAGAACTTTATTCGTTGACGACAAAAAAGAAAATACCGACGCAGCACAATCCCTAGGGCTGCAAGTTTGGAATTTACAAGTGGGTCAGGAAGATGTTGTAGATCTTTTCGATAAAAAAATACTCTAGAATCAATCCATTTGGAATTGAAAGACACATACAAAACGATAGCCTTCGCTTCGCCGGAAACACTTTTTAAGGAAAAAAGTAGCAAGTTTTTTGGCTACGCATTTCCAATACAATCGGAAACAGAAGTAAAACCCATAATCGACAGTTTACGAAAACAACATCCGCATGCGGTGCATTATTGTTATGCCTATCAAATAGGGGCTGAAACAATAACATATAGAGCGAATGACGATGGCGAACCAAGCAACAGCGCTGGAACACCCATTTACGGCCAAATACAATCTTTTGAGGTTACTAATATATTGATTGTAGTGGTCAGAATATTTGGCGGAACAAAATTAGGCGTTGGCGGATTAATTTCGGCTTATAAAACTTCGGCACAAATCACACTTGAAACTTGTGAAATAATCGAAAAAACAATCGATATTCATTATGTAGTTTCGTTCGATTATTATAATTTTAATAATTTTATGCGCGTTATTAATGAAAAAAATTTTGAAATTGTACGTCAAAATATGGAAATGAGATGCGAATTTGC
>CAILTC010000234.1 GCA_903837025.1 uncultured Bacteroidota bacterium
ACTTCTTTTCGCTTTTTATCTTGCAATTTCATCACTTCAGGAATCACTAATCGCAAAGGCAAACGCTTGTCGATGTTAAAAATCCAATTGGTAGAAATAATCTCGTTTTTCTTGTTGACTTCGACCAAAGTATCTTTTGCTTTGGTTCTAAAAAATAGATAAATAGGCGAATGATCCACAATATCCGAAACTACAGTAACATTTGATTTCGGCAATAAAATATCTTCCTTTTTTCCACAAGAAAGGAAAATAAATAATACAATTAGACTACAATATTTCATTATTTTTGAGTTGTTTTAGTATATAAAGTAATACATTCCATCGCTTCTTTAACATCGTGAACGCGGAGGATTTTTGCCTCATTTATCAAGGCTAAAGTATTTAAAACCGTCGTCCCGTTTAGTGCTTCTTCGGCACTAGTATTTAACGTTTTATAAATCATAGATTTTCTCGAAAAACCAACAAGTAGTGGCAAATCTAAAGTAGTAAACAATTCCAGTTTTTGCAAAACCTCATAATTCTGTTCTACTGTTTTGGCAAAGCCAAAGCCAGGATCAAGAATCAAATCATTAATACCAAGACTCCTTGCTTTTGCTACTTTTTCTGAGAAATAAAACAGCATTTCCTTGACGATGTTTTCATAATTTGTCATCGTTTGCATCGTTTGTGGCGTTCCTCGCGTATGCATCATGATGTAAGGAACATTATATTTGGCAATAATTTCCAGCATTTTATCATCTAGATTTCCTGCCGAAATATCATTGATAATTGCCGCACCGTTTTCGATACAAACTTCAGCAACTTTACTTCTAAAGGTATCAATTGAAATTAAAGTCTCTGGAAAATTTTCTAAAATAAGATTCACAATCGGAACCATGCGTTGCAATTCTTCTGATTCCGAAACAAAGTCGGCATTGGGCTTGCTAGAATAGGCACCAATATCGATGAATGTTGCGCCATCATTAAGCATTTTCTCCACTTGTGTTAGTATTTCACTTTCGTTTTTATACTTTCCACCGTCAAAAAATGAGTTTGGTGTAACATTCAAAATCCCCATCACTTTAGGAGATGCTAAATCGATAAGTTGTCCTTTACAATTTATTGTCATTTTCAAATTCAAAAATCGTTAATCATCATTATTTAATCAAAAAAAATATCCTTATTTTTGTGGCAAATATACATCAATAAATGAACAATACTTCACAGGAATATGATAAGGTAATTGCAATTTGCCGTACCCTTTTTATCAATAAAATGAAAGATTATGGTAGTGCTTGGCGTATTTTAAGATTACCTTCCTTAACGGACCAAATATTCATCAAAGCCCAAAGAATTAGAAGTTTGCAGCAAAATGAGGTTCGAAAAATTGAAGAGGACGAAACAGGCGAATTCATCGGAATCATCAATTATTCGATTATGGCTTTGATTCAATTAGAAATTGGAGTTGTTGAGCAACCCGATTTGAATGTAGAAGAAGCAACGCAATTATACGATACTAAAATCAAGCTGACCAAAGAATTAATGGAAAATAAAAACCACGATTACGGTGAAGCTTGGCGCGAAATGCGAGTGAGTTCCTTAACAGATTTGATTCTTCAAAAACTACTTCGCGTCAAACAAATTGAAGATAATAAAGGAAAAACATTAGTTTCTGAAGGCATTGACGCTAATTATCAGGATATGATTAATTATGCCGTTTTCGCATTAATTTTGATGAATTTCAAAAAATAACAACTCATTATCAAATAGCTAAAATTTTAAATTTGTAAAAAATAATTCATGAAAAATACAAAAGCCTTTTTACCTTGGTCAATTCAAATTTTAGTCGCTTTTTTGTTTATTATTTCGGCAATTGCCAAAATGTACCCGTCTCCCTATTTCGCAATTTCAACTTTTGAAGTGAAGCAGTTATATCCATTAGGTTTTTCAGAAAGTATTGCTCCTTATTTTTCTCGAACATTAATAGGGATAGAAATGGCTTTGGGACTTTTGTTGTTGCAAAAAAATTATTTAAAAAACTTCATAATCCCAGCAACAATACTATTATTGGCTGTTTTTGTTGGTCATTTATCATATGTAACTTTTTTGAGTGGAGGAAATTCAGGAAATTGTGGCTGTTTTGGAGAATTAATTCCAATGACACCCATTCAGGCAATTCTAAAAAACATAGTTGCCATTGGGCTTCTAGCATACTTATTTACTTTGTTACCCAAAACGCCAAACGGCAATTTTTGGATTTTGACAACCGTTCTTTTTGCAACAATATTAGGTGTTTATATGCTGGCACCTATTCAAGCTCCAACTCCTAAATATACCGTAAATCCAATTGAGGAAGAACAAACAGATACTGTTGTTGTCAATAATTCTAAAATAATTCCAGTCGAAACACAAGCTGTTTCTACAGTAAACACAACAGCTAAAACCGATACTATAAAAAAAGTAGAAGCCAAAATAGTAGATGAACCTGCAAAACATAAATCAGGTAATGCTGTTTATTTTTCAAAAATTGATAAGGGTAGAAAGATTTTATGCTTTTTTGTTCCTGGTTGTGACCACTGCCGACTTGCCGCAAAAGAACTGACCGAAATGAAGCAAAAAATCAATAATTTCCCTGAAATATCGATTGTTTTTATGAATGAGGAAGCTAATTTGATTCCGGATTTCTTCAAGGAAGCTGGGGCAAGCTATCCCTACAAAATCATAGAAGTTATTCCATTTTGGAAAGCTTTAGGAACTGGAAAAGATACGCCAGTTGTAAAATATCTTTGGAACGGAAATGAATTGAAAACCTATTATGGAATTACCGAAAACAAGTTTAATGCTCCAGAATTTCAGGAATTCGTTCAAAAGAAATATTCGGAATTAAAGAAATAATTCTAAAATATAAACCCTAAATTTGTACCACTTTTAATTTTTAGAAAATGAAAAATATACTCCTCTTATTTGTAGCTATTGTGAGTTTCTCTTGTTCACACGCTCAAAAAACAGCCTTTTCTAAAGAAGCTTTGTCCCAAACCTTATTAGCAAGTGACGGAAACCAAGTTGCTTTTCAAGACATTCTAAAAAAACACAAAGGAAAAACCCTCGTTATCGAAGTTTGGGCTTCTTGGTGTGGCGATTGTGTAAAAGCAATGCCAAAAATTAAAGAATTACAAGCCAATAATCCAAATGTCGCTTATGTATTTATCTCCATGGATAAAACTGTCGATAATTGGAAAATTGGAATTGCAAAACACGAACTCAAAGGCGATCATTTTATGGCCAATGACCAAATGAAAGGTGTTTTTGGCAAAGCCATAGATTTAGACTGGATTCCAAGATATATTATTATTGACAAAACCGGAAAATTAGTACTTTACAGAGCTATTGAAACCGACTTTGAAAAAATAAATACCACCTTAAAAGAATTGAACAAATAGAAATTAAAATAGAATTATCAAATTACAAACACAACTAAAATGAGAAAGAAGATTGTAGCAGGAAACTGGAAAATGAACAAAAATGCAGCGCAAACAAAAGCATTATTGAATGAATTGATTGCTGAAATTCCAACTGGAGGCGATACGCAAGTTATTGTTGCACCTACTTTTGTAAACCTAGCTTCGGCAGTTGACCAATTAAAAAATACAAAAATACAAGTTGCGGCTCAAAATATGCACCAAGCAGAAAGTGGTGCTTACACAGGCGAAATTTCGGCTGATATGCTAAAAAACATTGAAATAAACACTGTGATTCTTGGTCATTCAGAACGCAGAGCTATTTTTCACGAAAGTGATGCCTTAATTGCTACTAAAGTAGATACAGCATTGAAACATGACATGACCGTTATCTTTTGTTTTGGAGAAGAATTGAAAGATCGTCAATCTAAAAACCATTTCAATATTGTTGAAAATCAATTGAGAGACGGATTGTTTCATATTGAAGCTAAAAATTGGGAGAAAATTGTTTTGGCTTATGAGCCAGTTTGGGCAATTGGAACAGGTGAAACTGCTAGTCCAGAACAAGCGCAAGACATGCACGAATTCATTAGAGAAACGGTTCGTAAAGCTTTTGGAAGCGATATCGCTGAAGATGTTTCTATCCTTTATGGTGGAAGTGTAAAACCAGATAATGCCAAAGAAATATTCTCTAAACCAGACGTTGATGGTGGTTTAATTGGTGGTGCAGCGCTAAACGTAGCTGATTTTGTTGCCATTGTAACGGCTATCTAATACCTTTTTAAGTTTTTTTAAAACGATCAAATTTTATGCGACTGCTTTAGAAACTTTACCTATAAATCCTCAATTGCGAATTGTAATTGGGGATTTTTTAATATTTTTTTTCAACATCAACTCATTCGTTTTGAAATATTCGCTTCAAAACGAAATAATAATAAAAGCATGAACCCCAAAGGAATAATAAAAAAATCATCTACAAAAATTTGGCAGAAATGGTATATTGCCATTAAAATAACACCTTTATTAATTTTAGTAGCGTTATTAAAAGTCACTTCCCACTATTTTGGTTTAGAAATACTAGAAATAAATGCTCTTTTCACCAGTTTAGTTGCAGGAACAATATTCCTGATAGGATTTTTAATAAGCGGTGTTCTATCGGATTATAAGGAAAGTGAAAAATTACCAAGCGAAATTGCGGCATCCATAAAAACATTATTAGATGATTCTTATACCATTCATAAAACTAAAAACTCAGCCACAGCTATAGATTTTATTGAGTTTCAGAAACCATTTGTTGATTCAATAACAAAATGGTTTTACAAAAAAGAAACAACAGAATCAATGCTAATCAAAATTAGTGAGATGAATCCGTTTTTTATCGAATTTGAAAATGAAGGTGTTCCTATACCTTATATCATAAAAATGAAAAATGAACAAGTAAGTCTTAGAAAAATGCTATTGAGAATCGATACCATAAGAGACACTGATTTTGTAATTTCGGCCTATGCAATTCTGGAAGCAATGGGAATTATTATTGGCATTTGTCTCCTTATTATTAAAATGACCCCTTTTGACACTTCCCTGTTTTTTACATTAGTAGTTACATTTTTGATATCATATATGTTTTTACTAATCAAAGATCTTGACGATCCGTTTGACTATAAGAATAACGGAGAAAATGGATCAGAGGTTTCATTAAAACCAATTCATGACCTCGAAATAGCATTAAAAAATCAACTATAAAAGCAAGCCCATTTATCCTTTTAAATGGGCTTTTTTGTACTTATCATCAAACTTTTAAAAGTTATCATTACAACAAATGAAATAGGATTTCAAAAAAAAAACACATTTCAATTTAGACCAAAAATCAGCGCTTTTTAACAACCTATAACTATCTATAATAAAACACTTTATTCCTTTTTTAGCATCCTAAAAATGATTAAATTTGATAGCGTAAATTAGTTTTTTATTTACTCATTATTCAGCAAAGCAAAAATTGCATTTGGTAAACATAATCTAAAAAAACAACCAAAAATGGCGTTTATAGACTATTACAAAGTATTAGGAATTGATAAAAGCGCAACGGAAGCCGATATAAAAAAGGCATATCGAAAACTGGCAAGAACACATCATCCCGATCTTAATCCAGATGATAAAG
This sequence comes from uncultured Bacteroidota bacterium, assembly GCA_903837025.1. Lineage (GTDB taxonomy): Bacteria > Bacteroidota > Bacteroidia > Flavobacteriales > Flavobacteriaceae > Flavobacterium. The sequence continues at coordinate 5,596 of CAILTC010000234.1, forward strand.
AAGCCGAAAGAAAATTCAAAGAAATAAATGAAGCCAACGAGGTTTTGAGCCATCCTGAGAATCGAAAAAAATACGATCAATATGGTGAGAACTGGAAACATTCCGAGGAATTTGAAAAATCAAAACAGCAAAGACAATCTTATGGTGGTGGCCAGCAAGGAGGTTTTGGAGGCTTTTCTGGTGGTGGCGATTATTCTGATTTTTTTGAATCTATGTTCGGAGGTCAATCTGCAAGAGGAAGAAACGGCAATAGACAATCTAAAGGCGAGGATTTTCATGCCGAATTACATCTTGAACTAAAAGAGGTGTACACTACCGATAAACGGGAATTAACCATAAACGGAAAAAAAATTCGGTTGACGATTCCTGCTGGTGTCGAAAATGGTCAACAAATAAAAATTAATGGTCTTGGTGGCGAAGGCGCAAATGGTGGTCCAAAAGGAGATTTATACATCACTTTCACAATAGAAAATCATACTAAATTTAAACTAGAGAAAACAAATCTTTATTCTACGGTAGATTTAGATTTATATAGTGCCATTTTGGGAGGAGAAATTACGGTGGATACTTTTGACGGAAAAGTAAAACTAAAAATTATACCGGGAACTCAGAATGGTACTAAAGTAAAGCTAAAAGGAAAAGGATTTCCTATTTATAAAAAAGAAGGACATTTTGGTGATTTA
>CAILTC010000235.1 GCA_903837025.1 uncultured Bacteroidota bacterium
CACGAAGATTATTATTGGGGAATGGGATTAACTGCCGAAGCAGTTGCCAAACAATATAACATCACAAGAGCCGATCAAGATGAGTTTGCTTATCAAAGTCACATGAAAGCCTTGAAAGCTCAAGCCGATGGTAAATTTGACAAGCAAATTGTTCCTATAACTATCGAGCAAACTTTTATTAATGAAAGTGGCAAAAAAGAAACCAAATCCTATGTCGTCAACAAAGATGAAGGACCAAGAGCGGGAACTTCGGTAGAAGCACTCTCTGGATTAAGAGCTGTTTTTGCAGCCGACGGAAGTGTGACTGCTGGGAATTCCTCGCAAATGAGTGATGGAGCAGCTTTTGTTTTGATTATGAGCGAAGAAATGGTCAAAGAATTAAACCTTACGCCTATTGCGCGTTTGGTCAACTTTGCTTCGGCAGGAGTTGAACCCAGAATTATGGGAATTGGCCCCGTAAAAGCCATTCCAAAAGCCTTGAAACAAGCCGGATTACAACTGAAAGATATTGATTTAATCGAATTGAATGAAGCATTTGCGTCTCAATCCTTGGCGGTAATTCGAGAATTAGACATCAATCCAGATATCGTTAATGTAAATGGTGGCGCGATTGCACTAGGACATCCTTTAGGTTGTACGGGTGCCAAATTATCGGTTCAGCTTTTCGACGAAATGAAACGCAGAGGAAATAAATATGGAATTGTTTCTATGTGTGTGGGAACTGGGCAAGGAAGCGCGGGGATTTATGAATTGCTTTAGATATTGAGAATAAAGAGACAAGAACCAAGATTTTTATAGAAAAGAAATAAGACAATAGACAATGAGACATAATTTTAAGAATTTAAAAATTTGGATTATTTCAATGGATATAACAAATGATATTTATAAACTAACTTCTATATTTCCAAAATCAGAAATATATGGATTAGTAAGTCATATGAATATATGTTCGGTTTCTATGCCATCAAATATAGCAGAAGGTTCAAATATAGGGAATAAACATTTTCAACATTATTTAAATATAAGTTTAGGTTCTTCATTCGAATTACAAACACAATTATTGATTGCTAGTCAAAATAATTTTTTATCAAAAGAAAAAACAGTCGAAATAGAAAATAAAATAATTGAATTTCAAAAGATGACAACAAGTTTCATAAATAAGTTAGACTTGAATTAGAAAATTGAATTGAGGAACTAGAATGTTATTTTTTTAAATTTTTCCTCTTAAATCTAATATTTTTCAAATCTTTCCTCTTGATTCTTTCCTCTTTTCTCTAAAAAAAAAACAACATAATTATGGAAGATAAAACACGCGGTGGTCAATTCATCGTAAAAGAAACGAAATGTCAAGATGTCTTCACACCCGAAGATTTCAATGAAGAACAATTAATGATGCGGGACTCGGTGAAGGAGTTTGTTGACAAAGAAGTGTGGCCCAACAAAAGTCGCTTCGAACAACGCGATTTTGCCTTAACGGTAGAAACGATGCGCAAAGCAGCAGAATTGGGACTTTTGAGTATTTCCGTTCCCGAAGCTTATGGAGGAATGGGAATGGGATTTGTAAATACGGTAATCGTTTGCGATTATATTTCGGGAGCGACAGGTTCCTTTTCTTCTGCTTTTGGGGCGCATACCGGTATAGGTACGCTTCCGATTACTTTGTACGGAACCGAAGAACAAAAACAAAAATACGTGACCAAATTAGCTTCTGGTGAATGGTTTGGTTCCTATTGTTTGACGGAACCAGGAGCAGGATCTGATGCTAATTCTGGAAAAACAAAGGCTGTTTTATCTGAAGATGGGACACACTATAAAATTACAGGTCAAAAAATGTGGATTACCAATGCCGGTTTTTGCAGTGTTTTTATAGTTTTTGCCCGAATTGGAGAGGATAAAAATATAACTGGTTTTATTGTTGAAAACGATCCTAAAAATGGAATTTCGATGAATGAAGAGGAACATAAATTAGGAATCCGTTCTTCATCAACACGTCAGGTTTTCTTTGCAGAGACAAAAGTTCCTGTCGAAAATATGTTGTCCGAAAGAGGAAATGGTTTCAAAATAGCCATGAACGCCTTAAATGTTGGGCGTATAAAACTTGCCGCCGCATGTCTTGATGCACAACGCAGAGTCATTTCGAATGCAACAAAATATGCCAACGAAAGGGTTCAGTTTAATACTCCAATTTCACACTTTGGAGCTATTCGTCTCAAACTAGCAGAAATGGCAACCAATTGTTATGCAGGAGAAAGCGCTACCTATCGGGCTGCAAAAGACATTGAAAATCGAATACACTCCCGTGAAAGCGAAGGAGCGCCCCATCAGGAAGCCGAATTAAAAGGGATTGAAGAATATGCTATTGAATGTTCTATCTTGAAAGTAGCTGTTTCTGAAAATATCCAGAATTGTGCCGATGAAGGAATTCAGATTTTTGGTGGAATGGGTTTTTCCGAAGATACTCCGATGGAAAGTGCGTGGCGTGACGCTCGAATTGCTCGTATTTATGAAGGTACAAATGAAATTAATAGAATGCTTTCTGTTGGCATGTTGATCAAAAAAGCTTTCAAAGGTCATGTAGATTTAATAGGTCCAGCGACAAAAGTACAAGAAGAACTAATGGGAATCCCTTCTTTTGACACGCCTGATTATTCGGAATTATTTGCCGAAGAAAAAGAAATGATTGGCAAATTGAAAAAAGCATTCTTAATGGTTGCTGGCGGTGCGGTTCAAAAATATGGACCCGATTTAGATACTCACCAACAATTATTGATGGCTTCTGCCGATATTTTGATCGATATATATATGGCGGAAAGTTGCTTATTAAGAACTGAAAAATTAGCCAAAAAAGAAGGTGAAGAAAAAGTAAAAGAACAAATTGCCATGGCAAAATTGTACTTATACAAAGCAGTTGATGTAGTTACTCAAAAAGGAAAAGAAAGTGTAATCTCTTTTGCCGAAGGCGACGAACAGCGCATGATGTTAATGGGATTGCGCCGTTTTACAAAATACACCAATATGCCTAATATCATTGAATTAAGAGAAACGATTGCAGCAAAATTGGTAACAGAAAACAAATACTGTTTCTAATTTAGATAGTTTTAACTCATTCTAATTGCATAAAAAACCGCGCTGTTGCTTATACAGTGCGGTTTTTTTTATGCAATGATTTTTCTAATTATAATTCATCAATATGCAATATAGCGTTTATACATATTTAATTCGAATAGAAAATTTATTTTAGATATAGTTGTATTATAAAAGTGATAATTATATAAATTTTGCTGCATATTGTGTAAGATACTCTTCCGATAATGCCACCATCTTTGCATTATTAATAATGCGCATATAACTTAAATGTAAAAAAAATGAAAAAAGTAATCCTAATGATCGCTTTTGTTACTGTAGCAGTAACAACCTCAAATGCACAAACTATGACGACAACCGACAATCGTGAAACATTGTCTTTTGGATTAAAAGCAGGTGCGAATTATTCTAATGTTTATGATTCTAAAAGTCAGAATTTTGTTGCCGATCCTAAATTTGGATTTGCAGCCGGAGGTTTTGTTTCCATTCCATTTGGAAAGTTTATTGGTATTCAGCCAGAGATTTTGTTTTCTCAAAAAGGATTCAAATCATCAGGAACTTATCTAGGAAGTACTTATAGTATGACTAGAACAACAAATTACCTTGATGTACCAATTCTATTTGCGGTTAAACCCATTAAAGAACTAACCGTATTAGTCGGGCCTCAGTTTTCGTATTTGATGAAACAAAAAGATGATTTCACAAACGGGAATCTTACTTCAACCCAACAACAAGATTTTAATAATAGTAATGTTCGTAAAAACACCTATTGTTTAACTGGTGGACTTGATTTGAATCTGAACAATCTAGTTATAGGTTTACGTACAGGTTGGGATTTTAGAAATAACGATGGTGATGGAAATTCTACAACACCACGGTATAAAAACATGTGGCATCAACTAACAGTTGGATATCGATTTTAGTTAAAATCGGCCAAAAAAAAGCATCTCGTGAGAGATGCTTTTTTTATGACTACTATTTATTTTATATTTTTTCAATCCACAATCTTGCATTTACAAAAGCTTCATGCCAAGGCGATACTTCGTCGTTGCGGTCTTTTGGATAATTGGCCCAGTTCCATTGAAAAGTAGAACGCTCAATATGTGGCATCATCACCAAATGGCGTCCCGTTTTATCACTCATCATCGCCGTATTATAGTCAGATCCATTCGGATTTGCAGGATAACTTTCATAACCATATTTACCAACAATGTTGTAGTTTTCTTCCGGTTCTGGTAAGTTGAATTTTCCTTCTCCGTGTGAAACCCAAACCCCTAAAGTACTTCCTGCCAATGTAGATAACATCACCGAATTATTTTCTTGAATCGTCACCGATGTAAAAATACTTTCGTGTTTGTGACTATCATTGTGCAACAATTTTCCGTGCACTTCGTGTTCTGGATTAATTTTCTCCAATTCCATAAGTAATTGGCAACCATTACAAATTCCAACCGATAAAGTATCTTCTCTTTTGAAGAAATTATCTAAACTTGTTCTTGCTTTTTCGTTGTATAAAAAGGCACCCGCCCAACCTTTGGCAGAGCCTAAAACATCTGAATTCGAGAATCCTCCAACTGCTCCAATAAATTGAATATCTTCTAGATTTTCACGTCCCGAAATCAAATCGGTCATGTGAACATCTTTTACATCAAATCCCGCCAAGTACATGGCGTTTGCCATTTCACGTTCAGAATTACTTCCTTTTTCGCGAATAATTGCTGCTTTCGGACGCGGTTTAGAATCGTCTATAACTGGTGCTTTTCCTGTAAAATGAGTTGGAAATGTATAGCTTAAAGCTTGGTTTTTATAATTGTCGAAACGAGCTTGAGCAGTTCCGTTTTTAGCTTGTTTTTGATCTAATAAGAAAGAGGTTTTAAACCAAATATCTCTGTATTTGGCGA
>CAILTC010000236.1 GCA_903837025.1 uncultured Bacteroidota bacterium
CCAGCAAAATATAAGTTGCCATTGTCTAGATTTGCTTCAATGCCCACGGCAGTAGTCATGTTGTTATTATGATAATCATATAAAGGAGTTGGAGCTCCTGAACCATCTCGATTAGCAGACCAGATTACATTATTAGTCCCTGTAAAATAAATTTTAGGTGACACGGAAGTTCCAGTAAGCAATTTGTAGCTTGCAATTTGACAATTATCGGTTGAGCCATCATTAATTTGACTTGGGAGCAAAGTTGCTTGACCATTTGTATCTAAACTTACAGTTATGTTTTTGGTAATGGCTACTGGTAACACATTGTCTATTACAGTTACAGTGAATGAACAAGTTGAAACATTATTCAAAGCATCTTTAGCAGTATAGGTTATGGTAGTTACTCCCGAATTAAAGATAGTGGTTCCAACATAATTGATACCCTAAACAGGAGATGCTCCAACGGTTGCCCCAGTCATAGCCCAAGTTAATGAACTTACATCGCCAATATTTGTTATTTGCAAATCTTGTGTTATTACAGAAGCAGTACAAAGACCCGCATCTACATTTTGTGATAAATTAGAAGAACAGTTAATTGCCGGGCCAGTATTTCCTGAAGCTAAAACCGTAATTGTTGCTATAGCAATAGATTTGTTACCGGCAGCATCAGTAACTACGAGATATAGCTTCTGAGAACCAACATCGGCAGCAGAATAAGTTATGTCATTCGTAGATGGGTTCAAAGAAACGCCATGTATATTTCTTCCAGCAGCTATTCCTCTTATAGATCCAAAAGTTCCTTTATAAAGTATTTTTGGTACACCAGAGCCATCTGCAGGAGCCGTGTATAGTGTGTCATCATTAGAATACCCAAAAGCCGTCCAAAACAAAGTGTTTGTGCTTGGATCAAAATCAATACCATAAGCGTTTTGAACAAAATTGTCACCCACGGCAAAACTATACAATACGTGTGGAGCTTCTGATCCATCAACTAAAGCGGTATAAATTTCTTTGGAGTCTTTCTCTATCCAGAATAATCTTCCTGTTGCTTCATTGATTGTTATTCCTCTTGGGGTATTTCCCGAAAATAAATTATTGTTTGCATTGGAACCATCTGCATCGACTACCCCAATTGGTCCATTGGGATTTACATAATAAATTTTTTGATGTGTTTTGTCAAATGTCAGAGAGACAGCTTGAGTTCCTCCAGCGATTTGGATAGGAGAAGTAGAACCGTCTAAGCTAGTAAAATATACACCGCTATTAGAATCCGTATAATACAGTTTGTTTCCATCTTTGTCTACTTCAAGGTCAAGAAGATTTCCATTTGAAGAGACATTTGGAATTGTATTTATAATGCCAGCTCCATCAACAGTTGCGGTGTAAATGTTTCTATAATAAGCTCCTGCAAAATACAAATTGCTATTTTCTAAATCTATATCAATACCTACGGCTGTGCCCATATTGTTATCATGATAATCATATAAAGGAGTTGGAGCTCCTGACCCATCTCGATTGGCAGACCAAATTATACCATTAGTGCTTGAAAAATATATTTTTGGAGAAACAGGAGTTCCCGTAGCTACTTGATAAGAAGTAATGCCGCAATTATCAGTAGAGCTATTGTCAATCATGGCTGGAGTAACAACCGCTTGACCATTTGTGTCCAAAGTAACAGATATATTTTTTGTTAAAACTACAGGTTTGTTATCGTCTTTAACAATAACGCTAGTAGTAGCTTCTGCACCCAATGAGTCAAAAACCGAATAGTTGTATGTTCCAGGACTCACAGTAAATACGCCATCACCAGTATAAGGTGGTGTACCGCCAGAAGCATTTTCTGTAACAGTCGTTTCACAAGAAGATGACGAAAAATTTGCCACAACGGTGCTTATTGCCAATGGAATAATATTAAATGTAATAGCGCCATAAGATGCTCCTCCATACTCAATTATTCGATATTCAACAGTAGAATTGGCGTCAAGAATTCCTTGCCATACATTAGTATGATTATCACAACAACCAACATGTCTCCATACTTCTACACCATTAATTAATAGAAAAGCATCGTCATCATGCCCTGGAATATCGATAGAATAAAAACCTATTGGAAAATTTTTTCTTTTTGCGGCATATGAATGGTTATCATTTAGCACAGGACTCCCTATATAGCCAGAGGCAGATGATGGACTATTATTGGCGTTCCATCTTGATCTTGTATCAAAAGACAAATTAGGTTCGGTGTAATAACCAGCATAATTTATTGCGGGAAAACTATTATCGGTAGAATTATAAGCATACATATTCCATATTCCGTCACCGAAAGTGGCTGGGTCGACAAATCCAGCCATTGCAGTTACAGTTACAGTTGCATTAGCCGAGGCAGAATTTCCAGA
>CAILTC010000237.1 GCA_903837025.1 uncultured Bacteroidota bacterium
TTTACGTTATACCCTAATTCTGCCAAAGTTGCAGCAGCAGAACCTCCAGCAAGTCCAGTACCAACAACGATAATATCGATATTACGTTTGTTAGCAGGATTTACTAAATTAATATGATCTTTATAATTTGTCCATTTGTCCGAAATTGGACCGCTAGGAACTTTTGAATCTAATGCCATTATAATTGAATATTAAATTTGATGAAAATGATGAAATAATGCAATAAAAATGAACCCAAAAGGAACAACTATTGCGAAAGTATATCCTAGTTTGTGTAAGGATTTCGAATATTTATTGTTAAACCCTACCGATTGAAACGAAGAGTTGAAACCGTGCCATAAATGCACCGATAACAATAAAAAAGCCACACAGTATAAACCGGTACGAACTGGACTTTCGAATTTAGCTACGAGTTCGCCAAAGTACCTTCTTGGTTCTTGAGAGTTACCGTCAATGTATTTGTAAGTGATTTCTTGAAGCCAGAAATCATAAAAATGAAGTCCGATAAACGCTAAAACAACTAATCCAGAAATAATCATATTTCTAGAAGCCCAAGAAGCATTTGCTGCTCCGTTGTAATTTACATAAGCAATGGGTCTTGCTTTTCGGTTTTTGACCTCTAAAACCATTCCCATAACGAAATGAAAAATAACACCTGCAACCAAAACGGGTTGCATAACAAACTGAATTAAGGGATTGTACCCCATAAAGTGCGACATCGCATTGAACACATCGGCACTAAACACCGAAGTCATATTAATAAAAAAATGCAATGAAAGAAATAGAATCAAAAAAAGTCCAGAAAGTGCCATTGCGAATTTTTTTGCAATGGATGACTTTAATAACGCAGATTTTGCCATAAGAATTTTGAATAAAATTTATAAAAGTTACGCAAAAATAAAGAAATTAGTAGTTAACTACAACCTTTTCGTATCTATTTATAATGATTCTTAAATTTATTATAGAATAAAGAATCTAGCACTATTATACACCCCTGACATTAGCATATTGTTATTTTTAACCCCTAAAAAAAACTTGATATATAATTTTAACACATAATCGAAGAGCATTTTTATTGTTAAAAGTTTATTTTACAGCTATTTTAAACAATACAAACACACATAGAATTTGAGATTAAAAAGCAATCCTGTTTTGTCATTGAAGTTTATTTGTTATATATAAATTCCATATAGAGACACTTCTCTCTAACTAAATTTTGCCATGTATTGCTGCACGATTAAATCGGTTTTTTCATGTCGTGTCTTTTGTTCTAAATGAATAGGCGCCGAAGCCCTTTCTTGACAATTTTTTACTGCGCAGGTTTCGCAAGTCACACCAACAAGCTGTTTTTGAAGAGATGGATTATCGATAAACTTGAATTTTTTCTTCACACTTGGCGTAATCAATATTCCAACGGTGATGCTTCGCCAACACTCTTTCTTGAAAGGATCTAAAGTTGCCGATGAAAAAACCAAATATTCATTACTACTATTTTCATAGCGCGAAATTTGCGCGTCGAAAAAATGGCTTTTGTTTTGCTTTATTGCTTCGGTTATTGTTTTTATAGAAACCCATCTTCGGCAATAATGCTCATTCATTTCATTAGCATGCGGTTCTTGCTGATTGGTGATATGTAATTCCTTTTTTATTTGATAGGTATCCGTTCCTATTTGGTGCGATAACCTCAGGAAAAAGAGGTTTTTCAACTGAAAATCTTTGGGCAAAATATTCGTCAACCTTTGATAAAAAGATTCTGGCGAAACATTGAATTTCCCCATCAACTCAACCATTTCTTGCGGTTTTGGATCTGTTTTCAACAAAAATAAATTCAATTCCTTGATCAATAATTGTCTTGGCAAAAGCAAGGCACCTGCAAAATACGAGGCATAAAAATTATTCAATACTTGATCAAAATTATCAAACTTAATCCAACTGAAAGTATATAATCTTTCGGTGATTTCAAGGTAATTATAAGCAATTTCTTTGGCCAAAATAAACGCTTTTTGAGGTTCATCAATCCCAATCGAAAGCAATAATGTTTTGCTTTTTGGAACAAAAATAGATCTCAAATCGCCTAATTCTTCTTCTTCCGAAAAAGCAATTTCCTGGATAGTATATCCATATTCTTCCATTAAAATAGCACTTAATTCCTCTAATGAAATTTTAGATTCTATATTAATATGAAAGGCTTTACTAAACGAAATGACTTTTTGTTCTAAATCATCAAAGTAATTGTTAGAAGCTTCTTGGTACGAACGAAGGGATGCTAAGAAAAAACTCTCGCGGGTCAAATTATAATGTTGGGCTATTTCAATTATTGTACTTATAAAAGCATTGACTTTGGCAGGTGCATTGGCAATAATATCGATTAAGTCATTTTCTTGAATACCAAAAAGATCCAACGGAATCTCTTTTAGAATTCCAGATTTAAGGATTTCGCCTATTGGAGCCAGATTATTATCGAGCTTTAAGGAAACCATATTATCATAAGAAACCTCTAATTTTTCGGCTAATAGAATTATTTTATCCGTTTTAGGATATTTTTTTCCTTTTTCTATTTCGTTTAAATACGACTTCGAAAGATCCGTTATTTTGGCTAAACCAAATAAAGACAAATTCTTATTTGTTCGAGCCTGCTTGAGTTTAAGCCCGAAAATCAACTTAATATAATCCTTTTCTATATTCATCATTATCAAATATAACAATAAAAAAATAAACCGCAAAAAATATTTTTTTCATTTTTAGCGTACGTTCGCTTGTTTTGTAAAAAAACTTTTTGTACTATTGCAGTGTTGAACAACGAAA
>CAILTC010000238.1 GCA_903837025.1 uncultured Bacteroidota bacterium
AGAAAATGAAACTCCCGATGTTTGTTCACCATCGCGAAGCGTCGTATCCATTATTTCAATTTTTCTTTTTTTCATTTTTATATTGCTTTTGGCTAAAATATTTTAATTTTCTACGATTACTTTTTATTTCCTTTTTTTTAGGAAAACGCATTATTTAGATACTTTTCCTCGCACTTCATTTAATTTCATTGTCATTGAAACAACTTCTTTTTCTATCCAATTATTGTATTCTTCGATTGCTTTTAATCTTAAATTATTGTCTAAATAACCTTCTTCCACCATTTGGCTTGAACCAGCAACTTTTGACCAAATTCCAATTTTTGATTTATAATCTAAAACGTCTTTATTATAAAATTCATCTGAATTTATCACCTCAATACTATGAAATCCTACTTCTTTTAAAAGACTTGCTAAATCATCAGCAATTTCATTATTCATTCCAGCATCTTTTCTCCAGTTTAAAAAAGTTTGGTAAAACTCTTGCATACTTTCTGGTGGCGAAGGAATCCATTCAATTGCTTTGTGATTGTAATCAAGAATTGAAATTTGACCGTTTGGTTTCAAAAGGGATTTCATTTTTAATAAAGCCTCTTTCGGATTACTCAGCCATTGTAAAACTCTTGCTGATACAATTAAATCGTATTTTTCTTCAGGATTATAATCGAATAAATCAATATTTATAAGCTTTAAATTTGCAACAGATTCATAGGTGCTTTGTCCACTCAAGATGAAATTTTCAGTATTATCAATTCCCGTGACTTTTCCGTTTTCTCCAACAATAGCAGCAATATCTTTTGAAATAGATCCAGTTCCGCAACCCACATCTAAAACATTCATTCCTGATTTCAAAATTCTTGAAAGATGTCTGTAATCATTTGCTTGACTTCTGGCATCAAATATTTTTGTTGCATTTCCATCTCTTTGTATGTGTTTATTTGGTTTCATTTGAAAATATTATTTTTTATTTTCCAAAATCATCTCAAAATGTTCCACAATAGGAAACGGATCGTAATAATGATGAAGCAATTTTTTCCATTCTAAATAGTGTTCAGATTGTCTAAAACCAATGGTATGGTCTTCCAATTTCTCCCAATCAACAAGTAAGATGTATTTGTTTTCTTGTTCGATGCATTTTCTTAAACTATGTCCCAAATAACCTTGAATTGAACTTATATATTGACCAGCAATTTCAAAGTCTTTTTCAAATTGTTCTTCTGCTCCTTTTTTAACAAAAAGTAAGGCGGCTTCTAGGATCATAATTTGGATTTTTTAAAAACACACCTGTCCCGTTTTAAAAACCTGACAGGTATGTTTTAGTGTTTTTTTAGTAAGGCAATTTATTGGCAAATTCCACCACTTCTGATTTCATGTTTTGCAAATAATCAATATCATCAAAACCATTGATCATATTGTCTTTTTTGTAACCAGAAATATCAAATGATTCTTTTTCTCCGGTTGCTAAAAGCGTAATAGTTTGCGCAGGTAGATTGATTTCTAATTCCGTTTTCGGATCTGCTTCGATAGCTTTGAAAATAGTTTCAGCAAATTCAGGGCTTACTTGTACTGGTAAAACACCAATGTTTAAACAGTTTCCTTTGAATATGTCTGCAAAGAAACTTGAAACTACTGCACGAAATCCGTAATCGTAAACTGCCCAGGCTGCATGTTCTCTTGAAGAACCTGAACCAAAGTTTTTTCCGCCTACTAATATTTTTCCGCTATAAGTTCCGTCGTTTAATACGAAATCTGCTTTTGGAGAATCGTCTCCGTTGTATCTCCAGTCTCTAAAAAGGTTGTCTCCAAAACCTTCACGTTTTGTAGCTTTTAAGAAACGAGCTGGGATAATTTGATCGGTATCTACGTTTTCTATCGGTAGTGGCACTGCACTACTGGTAAGGATATTAAATTTATCGTATGCCATTTTTATTTTATTTATACTGTAGTAAGATTGTTCCTTTTTACGGTAGTTTATTATATTTTTTTGAAGTCAGTTTCTAGAATAAATCTCTAGGATCTGTTAATTTTCCGGTAACTGCTGCTGCAGCTGCCATAATTGGGCTAGC
>CAILTC010000239.1 GCA_903837025.1 uncultured Bacteroidota bacterium
AACGAATAAACAAATAAACTTAAAGATTACATTTGGTAAAATTTTAATAAAAATGGAAACCTACATCATAATTTTGCTTTGTCTAGCAGCTTTCGTTGCCGGATTTATCGATGCCATTGTGGGTGGCGGAGGACTGATTCAAACTCCAGTTGGATTGATTATGTTGCCCAATCTTCCGGTTTCTACTGTTATCGGAACTTTGAAAGTACCCGCATTTAGTGGTACTTCATTTGCCGCTTTTCAGTATCTCAAAAAAGTAGATATGAACTGGAAGCTATTGCTAATTATGATGACACTTGCGTTTCCATCCGCCTTTTTGGGTTCGACTTTATTGACTTATGTGAGCAATGATTTTATGAAGCCCTTATTGCTGGTTGTCCTTTCTTTTTTGGTGATTTATACCTATGCCCAGAAAAATTTCGGTCAGCATATTGCCAAAACACATTCGGCTAGAACTCAGGTTTTATATGCCGTTCTTATTAGTTTTGTAGTTGGTTTTTATGACGGATTTATAGGTCCGGGCACAGGTAGTTTTCTCGTTTTGGCCTTCATAGCCTTGATGGGATTCGATTTTTTACATGCTTCCGCCAATGCAAAAATGGTTAATTTGGCGACCAATTTTGGTTCGATTTGCTTGTTTATGTTGAAAGGCAAAATCCTTTGGGCAATTGCAATTCCTATGGCGATTTGTAATGCTTTTGGAGGTTGGCTTGGCGCCAAATTAGCCATCAACAAGGGAAATCAATTTATTCGTATTTTCTTTTTGATTGTGGTAATCGGAACCTTGATTCGGTTTTCGTATGATGTGTTTTATAAATAAAATTGGGTACACGGATCTTGCAGATTTACTTCGTAAAAACGCAGATAAAAACAGATTTTAAAATAATTTAAATAAATTCAATTTTATCTGGGTTTTCGCTTTGGCGAATCCGTTTTATCAGCGTTCAAAAGCAAAAAAATAGTTAGCTAAATAGGCTTGTTGTTTGAATTGAATTTATACTTTTTTTAATTCTTAAATCCTTATTTTTGCAATCAAGAGAAAAATTTTATGCAAAAATACATCGACCAACTTAACGAAGCCCAACGCGAACCTGTACTCCAAAAAGACGGTCCAATGATTATTATTGCTGGTGCGGGTTCGGGGAAAACCCGTGTATTAACCATTCGAATCGCTTATTTGATGAGTTTGGGCGTGGATTCTTTTAGTATTTTGTCGTTGACATTTACTAATAAAGCGGCGCGTGAAATGAAAAAAAGGATTTCGGATATTGTGGGCTCAAGCGAAGCCAAAAATCTTTGGATGGGAACTTTTCACTCCGTTTTTGCTCGAATTCTTCGTTCTGAAGCCGACAAATTGGGCTATCCTTCTAATTTTACCATTTATGATTCTCAAGATTCCTTGCGGTGTATTTCGGGGATTATCAAAGAAATGCAATTGGATAGAGATGTTTATAAACCCAAACAAGTTCTGAGCCGCATTTCGAGTTATAAAAATAGTTTGATAACCGTAAAAGCCTATTTTAATAATCCCGAATTGCAAGAGCAAGATGCCATGAGCAAAAAGCCTCGTTTGGGCGATATTTATCAAAATTATGTAGAGAAATGCTTCAAATCGGGTGCCATGGATTTTGATGATTTATTATTGAAAACCAATGAATTACTGAATCGTTTTCCGGACGTTTTGGCCAAATATCAAAACCGTTTTCGCTATATTCTGGTGGATGAGTACCAAGATACCAATCATTCGCAGTATTTGATTGTTCGCGCTTTGTCGGATAAATTCCAAAATATATGTGTCGTGGGGGATGATGCGCAAAGTATTTATGCCTTTCGGGGTGCCAATATCAATAACATCCTGAATTTTCAGAAGGATTATGAAGGGGTAAAAACCTTCAGATTAGAACAGAATTACCGTTCAACAAAAAATATTGTGGAAGCGGCCAATTCGATTATCGACAAAAATAAAACCAAACTCGACAAAATTGTTTGGACCGCCAATAATGATGGTGCCAAAATAAAAGTGCATCGCAGCATGACCGATGCCGAAGAAGGGCGTTTTGTTGCCAGTACAATTTTCGAACAAAAGATGCAACACCAGATGCTCAATGGGCAATTTGCCATTTTGTATCGAACCAATGCGCAGTCCCGTGCGATGGAAGATGCACTGCGAAAACGCGATATTCCGTATCGAATTTATGGTGGTTTGTCTTTTTATCAAAGAAAAGAAATTAAGGATGTTTTGTGCTATTTGCGATTGGTCATTAATCCCAAAGATGAAGAAGCTCTTGTTCGGGTTATCAATTATCCGGCGCGAGGAATAGGCGATACAACGGTCGAAAAACTAACTGTTGCGGCCAATCATTACAAGCGTTCGATCTTTGAAGTGATGCAGAATATTGACAAAATCGACTTGAAACTGAACTCCGGAACGAAGCAAAAATTGAATGATTTTGTGACGATGATTCAGAGTTTTCAGGTCATCAACGAAAATCAAGATGCTTTTTATATCACCGATCACGTTTCTAAAAAAACGGGATTAGTGCAAGAATTAAAGAAAGATGCCACTCCAGAAGGAATGGCAAAAATTCAGAATATTGAAGAATTATTAAACGGAATCAAGGATTTTACCGAAGGTCAAAAAGAAATTGATGGTGCTCGTGGTGCGTTGTCCGAATTTATGGAAGATGTCGCTCTAGCAACCGATTTAGACAAAGATACCAGCGACGAAGATCGGGTGGCGTTGATGACGATACATTTGGCCAAAGGATTGGAGTTTCCCTACGTTTTTGTGGTAGGAATGGAAGAAGATTTGTTCCCAAGTGCCATGAGTATGAGCACCCGAAGCGAGCTTGAGGAAGAGCGCCGTTTGTTTTATGTGGCGTTGACAAGAGCAGAACATCAGGCGTATTTAACGTATGCACAATCGCGGTATCGTTGGGGAAAACTGACCGATAGCGAGCCATCCCGTTTTATTGAGGAAATCGATGGAAAGTATTTAGAATATCTCACGGCCGAGGAAACAAATTATCGGTATAAACCTTTAGTTGATAATGATATTTTTGGGGATATTGATAAATCGAAATTGCGAATTGCAAAACCTGTGGCAGGAACTCCACCAAGAAGCCCAGAAGGAGGAGTAAAACCAGAAATTAGTATTCGAAAATTAAAGCCACTTTCGAACCCTTCGTCTTCGGGAGCTACCAATTTATTCGATAATCAATTGGTAGCTGGAAATATCGTGATGCATGAACGGTTTGGTAAAGGTGAAGTTTTGAACCTTGAAGGTTCTGGTGCCGACAAAAAAGCGGAAATTAAATTTGAGGTGGGTGGAATTAAAAAGTTATTGTTGCGATTTGCAAAATTGGATGTGATTGGGT
>CAILTC010000240.1 GCA_903837025.1 uncultured Bacteroidota bacterium
GGTTGGAGATTGTCGAAAGAAGAGTTTTTCAAAAATGTACCCGTTATCAATGATATGAAAATCCGTGCTGGATGGGGTGAAGTAGGAAACGGACAAGTGGGGAATTATTCTCATTATGGCTTAGTAAATCCAGGAGCAGCTTACGTAATAGGAGGTAATGTAGTTCCGGGAACAAATCCTTCTTCTCTTGAAAGTAATAATCTAAAATGGGAAACGACTAAGCAAACCGATATCGGTATTGACATTTCGTTATTGCACAATCGTTTGACATTAACAACCGATTATTATATCAAACTAACAACCGATATGTTGCTGAATAAAACAATACCAACAAGTACGGGGTTTGCAAATGCAATAATGAATATTGGTGCCATGGAAAATAGAGGTTTTGAATTTGCCGTGAGTTCAAAAAATTTAGTTGGCGAATTCAAATGGAATACTGATTTTAATATTTCATTCAATAAAAATAAAATTACAAGTCTTCCGGGTGGATCAATACAATTAGGAGATTTGAATAACGATGGTAGAGGTTTAGTGGCAATAGCACAAGAAGGAAAACCATTAGGTAGTTTTTACGGATATGTTTCCCAAGGAGTTGATCCAGCAACGGGTATGATAAAATATAAAGATATAGATGGCGATGGAAAACTAAGTGATGGTGACAAAACAATTATTGGTAATGCGAATCCTAAATATACACTAGGTCTAACTAATGATTTTACCTACAAAAACTGGTCTTTAGATGTTTTCTTCCAAGGGGTTCAAGGCAATCAAATATTTAATGCTACCAGAATAGAAACCGAAGGAATGTATAATGCAAATAATCAATCGACAGCGGTGTTAAATCGTTGGACAACTCCTGGGCAAATTACCAATATTCCAGTAGCTGCTTACGGAAGTGATCAAAATATGAAAATCTCTTCTCGCTTCATTGAAGACGGATCTTATATAAGATTAAAATCGATTACATTAGGGTATAACCTTTCAGAAAAATTAGCAAGTAAACTATATATGAGCAAAGTGCATTTATATTTAACGGCAGACAATGTTTTTACATTTACTAAATATTCAGGTTTTGATCCAGAAGTGAATTTTTATTCACAAAGTGGTAATAATCCTTTGAAAAATATTGCTCCGGGTGTAGACTATGGAACTTATCCACAGACTAAAGATGTGATTTTTGGAGTTAACCTTACTTTTTAATACAATAAAATGAAATTATTATGAAAAATAGATATTATAAATTAAGAATAATTGGTTGCTCATTGTTACTAGCTTCACTTTTTTCGTGTAGTAAAGATTTTCTGGATGTAACTCCCAAGTCTGACCTAACAACAGGTAACGCATACAATTCAGCACAAGATCTTAGCAATGCACTCAACGGAGCTTATACTACTTTTTATACGGAATATTATCAGTGGGACGATGTCCTTTTAGGAGATGTTCGTTCAGATAATGCTTATGCTGGTGGTGGCGGAGATGCTCCCATTGTTGCTTATGATCAATTGAATATTACTACTAGCAACAATAGAATGTTCAATAACTGGAGCCAACTTTATCAAGGAGTTGCTCGTTGTAACATTATCTTAGATAAGATAAAAGGAATTACCGATCCCGCTTTGGATCAAAATAATTTAAGACAGAATATTATTGGTCAAGCAAGTTTTTTACGCGCTTTTCATTATTTTAGACTAGTAAAACTTTATGGTGGTGTTCCTATTGAACTTCATTCAAACTCTACAGATCCTGCGGTAATTAATTTAGCTCGTTCTACAGAAACTGAAGTTTACAATCAAATAGATACAGACCTTCAAGTCGCTTTGATAAATTTGCCAGATAGTTATGTTGGTGGCGCAAGCGAAAACAAAGTGAGAGCAACGAAAGGGGCTGCAAATGCCTTATTGGCCAAAATCTGGGCGCAAAGAAGTGATCGAGATTACAACAAAGTATTACAATATTGTAATGCGGTAATCGCCAGTCCAGCTGGCTATAATTTGGTTGCAAATTATGCTGATTTATTTGATGGTGATCACTATTTTAGTTCAGAATCTATTCTTGAAATATCTTTTGTAGCTGGAGGAAATCAAGCAAATTGGGGAGTTCAATTGTTCTTGGCGCCTGACGATGGATGGCAAAAATACTGTGTTCCCTCTAAAGATTTAGTGGGTGATTTTGACGCACAAAATGACCAAATACGTAAAAATGCAAGTCTTGTTTTTTGGACAGTAGATGCAAATGGAGCTCAAATTGCATGGGGTGACGAAAATTGGAATCCTTGCCAAGATCCAACTATTGGTACTCCTTTTGCCTTTAAAGAAAAACATCCTGCAGGATGGGCTAGTGGTGATCACCCATATTTGTTGCGTTTTGATGATGTTGTTTTATTAAAAGCCGAAGCGCAAAACGAATTAGGAGATTTAGCTGGGGCGTTGGTAACCGTAAATCAAATTCGGGCTAGAGTTAGTTTGCCTAATCTTACAGCGACATCTAAATCCGATTTAAAAACCAAAATCTTAAACGAAAGAAGATTAGAGTTTGCTTTCGAAGGACAACGTTGGGACGATTTAGTTCGTGCAGGTGTTTGTACCACGGTGATGAATGGTTTGCATGAAGTTAAATATACTTGCTCAGGCGGAACGCCAAGTGCGCCAATTAGTATTAATTACAATTGTACTAATGAAAAATGGTTGTGTCCGATACCGCAATTAGAAAGAGATGCAAATCCTAAATTGACACAAAATCCTGGGTATTAGTTTTTATTTAATAATGTTTGTTTAAGTTTTTTTTGATTATGAATACTTCGGAGATTTCTTCGAAGTATTCTTATTTTTACCCGAACATAAATCCTATAATAATGGAATACAAAACAATAACTCTGGTATTATTTTTTTTATTAGCACTACTTTCTTGCTCTAATTCTAATCCCAATTTTGTTATTCCGGTCGTTCCTATTGATAATATGCCTCAACCCGTTCTAACAGGAAAGATGGTTTATCATAGTTATTCGTGTTATAATTGTTCGGATTCGAAATTATATCTTTATAATTTCAGTACCAACGAATTAACTTTATTGAGCCAGAATTGGACCATCACAAATCCGATGAACGCTCACTTTTCACCCGACGGGACAAAAATCGTATTTATGGGAATGGCAAAGCCTACATTAAATTGGGATGTTTTTATTTATACCTTGGGAACCAATGTTCAGCCCCAAAATCTTACCAAAAACTCACTTGCACGGGATGAAGATCCAAAATTTTCGCCAGACGGCACGAAAATTGTATTCAAACAAAATGGAGTTTTAAAAGAAATGGATACCTTGGGAAATATATTAAGAACTTTCTCCGTTCCTAATACCGAAGCATCAATGCCATATTATACAGTCGATGGGAATAGTATTTTATATTCGGGAAGCGAAGCTAATAATTTGGCTACAGCCGATATTATCAAATATTCTATCTTAAATAACACCACACAATCATTGGCCGCAGTGCCAAAAATTAATGAATATTATCCCATTACGGTGGATGTAAATACTTTTTTATTTACCCAATCAACTACTAGCGATCAAGTTTATTTGGGCTATTTTAATGGAACTCCATCTTTAAAACTCGCTTTCAACGAATCGGATTCGGATTTTTCAGATGCCTTTCCAGTCAACAGTCATACGGTAGTACTTTCAAGTACAAGAGCGGGAGGAAGAGGGCAATATGATTTGTATTTGGCAGATGAAATTAGCGGCAAAAAATGGTCTTTAAATATTTATAATCCTTATATTAACAGTTCAAACAATGAATTAGGAGCCTGTTATTCTCCTTTTTAAATTAAAAAAAATCAGTTTTATGAAAGATTCGATTCTAGTTTTATTCGCATTATTCCTGTATTCTACTTCAATTCATTCGCAAAAAAAACCTTTGTTTGATGCCAATAAACTGCAATTAAATTGGGAATTAATTGCCAATAATTACAATAAAGAGCCTAAGGTTTTAGCCAATTTTAAGTTTACCAATACTGCAAAAATTGATTTTCCGTCATCGGGATGGACGATTTATTTTAACTATAACAGAAATATTTTGCCGAGTTTAAAAGAGGCTGATTTTACGATTACACACATTAACGGTGATTTGTACCAAATGAAGCCTAGTTCTAAATTTAAAGGAATAAAACCCAATAAAAGCATAGATTTTCAATATTTAACTCAAGGAATGGTGCTTAATTTTACTGCTGCGCCAATGGGTTTCTACATCGTTTGGGACACTAATCCTGACAAAGGATATAGCCTGAAAAACGTTGTTTTGAAACCAATTGTTGATCCTTCGGTTAATTTTGTAACAGCCGAAAGTACTTTTCAAAACAACAAACGAATTGCAACTATTCCGGTTGATAGTTTGCCAAAAATTTTTCCTTCTCCAAAATCTTTCACAAAGGTAGCCGGTGATTTTGTTTTGGATAAAAATGTTGCTATTCAATCGGATTCCGAATTTTTAGGCGAAGCCAAATATCTTTCGAATGAGTTAAGTAAAATTCTCGAAAGCAAAATTGGCGTTAATCCAACTGCCTTCAAAGGCAAACAAATACTATTTAAGAAAGCCAATTTAAAAGAAGAAGAATATATTCTTGATATTCAATCGGACAAAATTGAAATTTCAGCATCAACAACGAGTGGGATTTTCTACGGAATTCAATCCTTAAAATCGCTTTTACCTTCCGATTCTTGGAAGAAAAAAACAGCCTCAATTACTGTTTCTAATTGTTATGTAAATGACGAACCACGTTTCGAATTTCGTGGTTTTATGTTTGACGTAGCGCGTAATTTTCAAACAAAAGAATCCATTTTCAAAATCCTTGATGCGATGTCCTTGTATAAAATGAATACGTTTCATTTCCATTTTAGCGATGATGAAGGGTGGCGCATCGAAATTCCTTCCTTGCCAGAATTAACCCAAGTTGGATCAAAACGCGGATTTACGTTAGACAGCAAAAACTTTTTGCCTTCATCCTACGGAACGGGTCCCGACACAGGAGTTTTCCCGGGAAGTGGTTATTATACGAAACAAGATTTTATCGAAATTTTAAAATATGCCACCGAAAGGCATATTCAAGTTATCCCCGAAATAGAATCGCCAGGACATAGTCGTGCAGCCATTATGGCAATGAATAATCGCTACGAAAGGTATTTAAAATTGGGCAATCAAGAGGAAGCGCAGCGGTATATGCTTCGGGATATCAATGATAAATCTGTTCATAAATCGGCACAATTATGGACGGATAATGTGATGTGTGTGGCTTTGCCATCGACTTATACTTTTATGGAGAAAGTTATCGATGAAATTTTAGCAATGTATAAAGAAGCCCATGCGCCTATTTCTACGATTCATCTTGGTGGCGATGAGGTGCCTGCCGGAACATGGAAACTTTCGCCATTATGCAATCAATTAATTGCCGAAAATAATAACAAGCTGAAATCGACGGATGATTTGTGGTATTATTATTTCGACAAAATGGAAAAAATTGCATCAACTCGTAATCTTTCCGTTTCGGGTTGGGAAGAAATCGCCATGCGAAAAACAGTTTTAGACGGTAAAAACGCCTATATTCCTAATCCTGATTTTGCCAATAAAGGATTTCGCGCCCATGTTTGGAATAACGGAATAGGTTGGGGATCGGAAGATTTGCCCTATAAATTAGCCAATGCTGGTTATAAAGTGATTCTTTCTTGTGTGAGTAATTTATACTTTGATTTAGCTTACGAAAAAGCAGCCGATGAACCGGGTGCTTATTGGGCAGGATTTAATGATATTGACAAATCGTTTTATTTCATCCCTTTCAACTATTATAAAAACACAAAGGAAGATTCGTCAGGAAACCCTATTAATTCTAATTTTTTTAACGAAAAAGTACGTTTGACAGATTATGGAAAATCGAATATACTTGGAATTCAAGGGCAGCTTTTTAGTGAAAACGTTCGAAATGCTAAAACCTTAGATTATTTATTGTATCCAAAATTATTAGCATTAGCTCAACGTGCCTGGGCAAAAGATCCTTCTTGGGCTACCGAAACTGATAAGGCCAAAGCCGAAATCGCCTATGATAAAGAGTGGTCATTATTTGTAAATGTCCTCGGTAACAAAGAATTACCCCGATTAGATTATTACGCCGGAGGCTTTAATTATCGAATTCCGCCAGTTGGAGCTATTATTGTAAATTCGGAAGTAGTGGCTAATATTCAAATTCCAGGATTCACGATTCGCTATACAACTGATGGTTCTGTGCCAACAATTAAAAGCAATATTTATAAAAATCCGATTGCTAAAAAAGGAAAAATTACGCTTTCGGCTTTTTCGAAAAACGGAAGAAATGGAAAATTAACTATACTGGAAAACAAATAAATAGTATGGTACTACAAGACAACACCATTTGTTTTTATCCGTGAACGGTTTCTTTTTTTCCGTAGTTGGTGATGAGTTCGCCTTCAAA
>CAILTC010000241.1 GCA_903837025.1 uncultured Bacteroidota bacterium
CTTCCTCAGCATTATTCTGCAACTCAATAAGTTTATAATACCGGTTCCGATCGATATATCGATTCGGAAAAAAATTGAGCAAATGTCCGTATTTATGAATTCCCAATTCCTTGCGAAGCAAAGTACCTCGATTAGGACCGACGCCTTTGAGGTATTCGATGGGATTTTCTAGGAGGTTATTGGACATTTTAGAATTTTTAGAATATAGAATAAAGAGAATAGAATAAAAAAAATAGATTTATTGTGTCTATTATTTTTTTTCTCTTTTAAAAGCGAAGATAGTTTTTTGTTTGGAAATCAAAAAATCCAAAAAAAAATAATTCTCAATTCTAATTCCTAATAAATTTTACATTTTCATAAAGACAAAACCATTTTGATTGATAAAATAATATTAAAAAAATTGCTCAGAATTTATACTTCAATATTTATTTTTGTTCCACACCAAGGACAAAAATTGATTTCTATAAAAGAACTTCCTCCATCGTGAATTATAATTCCAAAATTATTTTGCTTTTTTGAATAATTAATGATTTTATCAGGGCAATTTAAAGGATCTTTATGAATATCGCATTTATATTCAATATGATATTTCATAGATTCACAACAAAATTCTTTTTTCATAATGCATTATAGTTTAAAACCAATTGTGTTTTTTTACTCCGCCAATTTCCCCAAAGCATAAGCAATCAATTCATCAACGGCTTTGTATGGATCTTCGCTAAAAGTACCATTGGAACGATTGGCAATAATGGCGTTTAATGATAAACAATGATGTCCCATCAATTTTCCAAGGCCGTAAATAGCAGCAGTTTCCATTTCGAGATTGGTAATTCTGGTTCCTTCGAAATTGAAATTATCCATTTTCGAATTTAAGTTTTCGTCTTGAATATTCAAACGTAAAATTCTTCCTTGCGGTCCATAAAATCCACCAGCAGTTCCTGTAATACCTTTGAATATTTTATCACTTTCTAAACGTTTTTCTAGTTTTTCGGAACACGAAATTACATAAGGTCGTCCTTTTTTCAAATCCCAATTGGTATGTTTGATGAAAGCGTCTTCCATTTCTGTATTCGAAATTTCATCGATCAAATAGGAGCGGAGCATATTGTCTAATCCCAAACCAAATTTTGCCATCACAAAACTATCCACGGGAATATCCGCTTGAAGCGAACCCGAAGTTCCTATTCGGATAATATTCAGAGAAGTAAGTTTTTCTTTTGGTTTTCTGGTTTTTAAATCAATGTTGACCAAAGCATCTAATTCGTTCATGACAATATCAATATTATCAGGACCAATTCCTGTTGACATGACCGTAATTCGTTTGCCTTTGAAAATTCCGGTTTGGGTTTTGAATTCTCTTTTTTGCGTCGAAAACTCGATGCTATCAAAAAATTGTGTGATTTTTTCGACCCTGTTTTGATCCCCTACAAAGATGATATCGTGAGCAATATGTTCAGGTAATAAGTTCAAATGATACACACTTCCGTCTGGATTAAGTATCAATTCTGAGGATTGTATCATTTAATCTTTGTTTAAATTGTTTAAAGGTTTAAAGTTATAATCTAAAATTTCAACCGCCAACTCGCTTCACTTTAAATCCTTTTTCTTTGAGCATTTGCATGATTTTATCGCGATAATCTCCTTGGATTATTATAGAATCATCCTTGAAAGTTCCGCCAACGCTTAGTTTGGTTTTTATTTCTTTGGCTAAGATTTTAAAATCTTCGTCGGTGCCTTGATAACCTTCGATTATGGTTGTGGCTTTTCCTTTTCGCTTTTCGAATTTGCAAATCATAGGTTCTTTTTGAATAAAAAGCACGTGATCCTCCTCTTGAACTTCTTCTGGTTCAGATTCTTGGTGGTTAGGAAATAAATTTTTTAATTGGTCGTGTAAGTCCATTTTTTTATGATTTGTACGCTGATAAAACGAATTTACTCTGCAAAGAGGCGGATAAAAAAGGATTTATATATTAATTTTAAACAATAAATAAAAATCTTTTTTTATCCGCGCTTTCGCCTAATCGAATCCGTTTCATCTGCGTCCCATTCTTATTTTTTAATTAATCCCAAATCGACCAATCTTTCATGCAAGTAATCCCCGGCAGTGATATCCTCAAATTTCTTTGGATTTTCCGCATCGATGCAGTTTTCCAAACAATTTAATTTCATATCACTCACAGGATGCATAAAAAACGGAATCGAATAACGTGAAGTTCCCCATAATTCCCTTGGCGGATTGACCACTTGATGAATGGTCGATTTTAATTTATTATTGGTATGACGCGACAACATATCGCCGACATTTATCACTAATTCATCTGGTTGAGCGATGGCGTCAATCCAAACTCCATCATGATTTTGCACTTGTAAACCGCGTCCTTGCGCACCCATCAAAAGCGTAATCAGGTTGATATCGCCGTGAGCTGCAGCACGAATCGCATTTTCGGGTTCGGAAGTAATGGGAGGATAATGAATAGGTCTTAGAATTGAGTTTCCTTCTTTGGCAAATTCATCAAAATAAAACTCGTTTAAACCAAGGTGCAAAGCCAAAGCTCTCAATACATAAACACCAGTTTTTTCTAGCATTTGATAGGCTTCTTTTCCAACGATATTAAAGCGTGGTAATTCAGTTACTTCTACATTATCGGGATATTCTGAAGCGTATTTCGAGCCTTTTTCTACATATTGTCCAAAGTGCCAAAACTCTTTCAAATCGCCTTCTTTTCTGCCTTTGGCGTGTTCTTTTCCAAAAGAAACATACCCTCTTTGACCTCCAATTCCTGGAATTTCATAACTGTGTTTTGTCTCTAATGGTAAAGCGAAAAAATTTCTTATTTCGCCATACAATTCCTCTACTAATTGGTTGTCTAAAAAATGGCCTTTTAAGGCAACAAATCCAATTTCTTCAAAAGCATTACCGATTTCATTTACAAATTTTTGTTTACGTTTCGGATCAACCGAAAGGAAATCACGCAAGTCAACACTAGGAATATTTTGCATAGTATGTTTTAATTTAAACTTCAAGAATTATAATCCTCGAACCAACAAATATAAAGATTAATTTTTATTCTTAATTCTAATATTCCTATAAAATAAATAAAGCTTTATTAGTATAAAACTATTTCATTTTAAGTTTTCATTGTTCAAAAAATCAAATTTTTATTTTTTGCTTTTTTTAGGATTTAGGATAAATTTGTACTATTTTTACTTATAATTTATACACTTTTTGTGATAAAAAGTTTATAAATGTTGATTTTTAAAATTTAAAAAGTAATGCTTTGCCTGTTTTTATTCTTATTGAAATTCATAAAATTTGATTAAACCAATTCTTAAAAATATACAATATGAAATCTCTTTACTTTTTACTTTTTTTTATATTTTTTCATCAAAATATACAAGCACAAACTCAAAATATATGCTTTGCAGACGTAAAATATTATTCTGTAGATTTAATTGACGGACCTGCGGGAACATCTGGTTCTACTTATGCATGGAGTGTATTGCAACCTTCTTTTGCAGGAACTATAGTAGGGAAAGTAACTCCAACAGTAACTAATGCAAATGCAATTACGATAAATTGGGGCGCTACAGTTGCAGGAACTTACACCTTACGAGTTATTGAAACTAATAATGGATGTAGTGCAAGTCCAATAGATTTGACGGTAATCATTAATCCATTACCAGCAACACCCATCGTAACAGCTTTTAGCACACCAATATGTGCTGGAACCGATGCTAAGTTTACAATAACAGGCATAGCAGGACTTCAAGTTTCTTATGCCATTAACTCCGGACCAACACAAACCACAACATTAGATGCAACCGGAAATAAAACCATTACTATAACCGCTGCAACTGCAAGCCAAACCTTGGTAATTTCTCAAGTATCTAATGCTATTTGTACCTTAACCGCTATAACAGGATTAAGTGCGAATGTAATCGTAAATCCATTACCTGTAACCTCTTCTATTAATTTCAACTAATTATAATGAAAAGCTATTACTAATGAAATTGTTTTCTTTTAAACAATGAAATTCAATTTACAGCAATTTTTATAAATAAAGTAAAAATTTTAAGGTGATAAACAAGACCTATTTAGTACTATTTATTATGCTTTTTTTTAAAGCAAACATACTATTGGGTCAACAATCTATATGTTTAGGTGCTATTAAATATTATGATGTAGATGCCGATGAAAATTTAGGGAATGGCACTCTTGGATCAACTTATTCTTGGTCTGTCTTAGAAACAAGTTTTGTAGGGAGTATTACAAAAAGTACAGCTTCAGGAAACAAAATTCAAATCGATTGGAAAACAACAGCTGTTGGTACTTATTCTCTTTTTGTAAAAGAAGTAAATGCATCCGGTTGTACTGCAGAAAAAAAGTTATTAGTAACAATAACAAATCTCATCGTAAATATACAAAATCAATATGTCTGTTTAAACGAGACTAATCAATGGGTTAATTCAGTTGTTTTTAATACCAATTTAGATGAAAAGCAATTTACTTTTAAATGGTATAAAAACAATGTTTTACTTCCTAACACTAGTTCCTTTTTGACTGTTAATGAACTGGGAAAATACAAAGTGGCTGTTAGTAATAATCAAACGGCTTGTAACGCCGAATCAAATGAAGCGATAGTATTTGAAGTTCCTAAGATTCAAACAAATGTGACAGTTAATAACGATTTTCAGGATATACAGCAAATAGTGATACAAGCCACAGGCGGTATGCCTCCATATTCTTATTCTATAGATGGAGGAAATTATCAATTAAATAATATTTTCACAGTTAATAGAGATGGTGTTTACGAAATAAGTGTAAAAGATTTATCGGACTGTAATAACACTAATGTTAAGGCTTATGTTTTAAAATACCCAAAATATTTTACTCCTAATGGAGATGGGTATAATGACACTTGGTATATAGAATTCCCTTCAAGTATTACAACTTTTAAAACCTCAATTTTTGATCGTTTCGGAAAATTAATTCATCAATTAAACACAAAAGAAGATTCTTGGAGCGGAACTTATAATGGCAATAACTTACCTGCAACAGATTATTGGTTTGTTACGGATTATATCGATAACTACAATAACAAACGTCAATTTAAGGCCCATTTTTCATTAAAGAGATAAAGCGTATGAGAAATTTTAAACTAATTTTGTGTAGTATTTGTCTGTTTTTATGTAGTTTATTCTCCTTGCAAGCGCAACAATTTTCCTTGCAAGGAAATGCATATCAATTAGATCCCAATACGTATAAAATGACAGAATATTTAAATTCCCAGGCAGGAATGGTAACTAATTATTATCCTCTTGATCTGACCCAAAATTTTGAACTCAATTTTCAACTCAATTTTGGAACAGATTATGGGGGAGCCGATGGACTGGCTTTTGTAATGACAAATAGTTGTAACCCAACTTTAACAAATGGATCAGGTCTAGGAGTTCAAGGTATTCCGAATTCTATAATTTCAGAATTTGATACTTATTATAATGGATATCCAAGTGATGATATTTATTATGATCATACTACTTTATATAAAAATGGATTTCTTGATGCTGCGCACAATATTTCAGACGGCACAACTACACCTGTCTGTATGCTTCCCTCTTGCTTTTTTGTAAAAGATGGAAATTGGTATGACGTTAAGATTATTTGGCAATATATTTCTGCAACAAGTCAAAAAATCAGTGTTTATTTTAATGGAAACTTGAGAAATACCGGAACCGGAAATCATATATTAAATAGCTTTTTAGGATCAACAAATGTATTTTGGTCAATTACAGCTTCAACAGGTGGGGCAATGAACTTACAACAATTCAGATACACGGATTCTAATAATAGTTTTAGTCTTTGCAAAAACACCCCTATCACGCTTACAGCTCCGACATTAGGTACTAATTATTCTTGGACCAATATCGCATCAACTACTAATACCGCGACTTATACCCCTACAACCAATCAAACTATTTCATGTAATTACAAGGATTATTGTGCAATAGTACGAACAGTCAACTTTAATTTAACCGTTTATGAATCTTTAGATTTTACGGTAGAAAATCCCACACCAATTTGTTCTGGTGATACTGCTTTTTTTACTGTTAATGGGATTGCAACAAACAAAGTTACTTATTCATTAAATGGCAGTATTATTCAAATGGGTACGATACCGTCTAATGGTAAATTAGTTATTCCAATTACAAATGCGCAAACTAGCCAAAGATTAACTATTATAAAAATAGAGAATAGTCATAATTGCTCGTCAACTCCTGCAACTAATTACACCATTTTTGTAAATAAACCCGTGACTAGTCCAATACTTTACAATTAATATTTTTTTTATTCAAGCTTTAATTTGGTAACATTTATTAATTTAAAAAAATATAACATTATACTACAAAACTGTTATTTTTTTATACTTTTGAAATGCCATAAAAAAATGATACAATGCATTTCGACAGAAAACATCTTACCGACGACCAATTATTAGATTTGTATAAAAGACTAGTAAAACCAAGGTTAATTGAAGAAAAAATGTTGATTCTCATCCGCCAAGGAAAAGTATCCAAATGGTTTTCGGGAATTGGTCAAGAAGCTATTTCTGTTGGAGTCACCGCGGTTTTAGATTCGGATGAATATATACTTCCTATGCACCGAAACTTAGGTGTTTTTACCGGTAGAAATATTCCGTTATACCGACTTTTTTCACAATGGCAGGGCAAAGCCAATGGTTTTACCAAAGGGCGTGATCGCAGTTTTCACTTTGGAACGCAACAGTACAAAATCATCGGAATGATTTCGCATCTGGGGCCGCAATTAGGAGTTGCTGATGGAATAGCATTGGCCAACAAATTACAGAAAAACGGAAAAATAACGGCTGTTTTTACTGGCGAAGGAGCAACAAGCGAAGGCGATTTTCACGAAGCTTTGAATATTGCTTCCGTTTGGGAATTGCCTGTAATGTTCATTGTCGAAAACAACGGTTATGGCCTTTCGACACCCACAAATGAACAATTTAGATGCGAAAATATAGCCGATAAAGGAATTGGTTACGGAATGGAAAGTCATATTATTGATGGCAATAATATACTTGAAGTTTATACTAAATTATCTGAATTAAAGGCTTCGATGATCGAAAAACCAAGGCCCGTTTTATTGGAATTTAAAACCTTTAGAATGCGTGGTCATGAAGAGGCAAGTGGCACTAAATATGTTCCTTCAGCCTTGATGGACTTATGGGCAATAAAAGATCCTGTAGATAATTATAGAAAATATTTAAGCGAAAACGGAATCCTCACCCAAGAATTTGATTTGGCTTTGCGGAGCGAAATAAAGGCAGAAATCGATGAAAGTTTGGCTATTGCCAATGCGGAACCCGAAATCATAGCTACTTGCAAAGATGAGTTAGATGACGTTTACAAATCATTTAAATATGAAGAAGTTACACATTCAAATAAAAAAGAAAATATTCGGTTTATAGATGCCATTTCTAGCAGTTTAAGACAGTCAATGGAGCGTTACAAAAACTTGATAATTATGGGGCAAGACATCGCAGAATACGGTGGAGCTTTCAAAATTACAGATGGATTTGTTGCGCAATTTGGCAAAGATAGAGTGATCAATACGCCCATTTGCGAAAGCGCCGTAGTTTCGGCAGCAATGGGATTATCTATCAATGGTTATAAGGCAATTGTCGAAATGCAGTTTGCCGATTTTGTTTCGACAGGATTCAACCCAATCGTCAATTTATTAGCAAAATCGCATTATCGCTGGCAAGAAAAAGCCGATGTTGTCGTTCGGATGCCTTGTGGTGGCGGTTCGCAAGCAGGCCCTTTTCATTCCCAAACCAATGAAGCTTGGTTTACCAAAACACCAGGTTTGAAAGTAGTTTATCCTGCGTTTCCATTCGATGCCAAAGGTTTATTGAATGAAGCTATTAATGATCCAAATCCTGTTTTGTTTTTTGAACACAAACAATTATACCGAAGTATCTACCAAGATGTCCCTTCAGATTATTACACCATTCCGCTTGGAAAAGCGGCATTGTTAAAAGAAGGAAATCAGGTTACGATTATTGCTTTTGGCGCAGCAGTACATTGGGCTTTAGAAACTTTGGATAAAAATCCTAAAATTGACGCTGATGTATTAGATTTACGAACCTTAAAACCTTTGGATACGGAAGCTATTTTTACATCGGCTAAGAAAACAGGTAGAGTGATAATTTATCAGGAAGATTCTTTATTTGGGGGAATTGCTAGCGATATTTCGGCTTTGATAATGGAGAATTGTTTCCAATATCTAGATGCGCCGGTAAAACGTGTGGCGAGTTTAGAAACGCCAATTCCGTTTACAAAAGCATTGGAAGACCAATATTTACCCAAAGGAAGGTTCGAAACAGAATTGTTTGATTTAATCAAATTTTAATCCTTTTTAAATTATTAAAATTCTGTAAAATAACCCTGATTTATGTGTAAATTAGCAATAGTTATTAACTAAATTGACTATCATGAAAAATCTTAAAATAGCATGTTTCCTTTTTACTTTTGCAGCACTCGTAAGTTGCAATAAAACTCAAAAACAAAATATCCCTGAAGAAAAGCCAGTGAGCTCACAATGCTACAAATCAATCTACGAAAATGACACCATTAGTTTGAAAGTCAATACTTTGAAAAGTGGAAAAATATCCGGAGATATGGTTATGAAAATTGATAA
>CAILTC010000242.1 GCA_903837025.1 uncultured Bacteroidota bacterium
AACTCACGATTTACCCAGCGAATATGTTTGTGACTTCGCCTGATGTATTGCAAAATGCAATTTGGGAAATTCAACAAGATTTGGTGAAACAAGTCGATTATTTCAAGGAAACCGGAAAACATCTCGAAGCAAAAAGATTGGAAGAACGCACCAATTTCGATTTAGAAATGATTCGAGAATTGGGTTATTGCTCCGGAATCGAAAATTATTCGCGTTATCTCGACGGAAGACTGGCAGGCACAAGACCGTTTTGTTTATTAGATTATTTCCCAAAGGATTTCTTGATGGTCGTTGACGAAAGTCACGTTACACTTTCGCAAGTTCATGCCATGTATGGTGGCGACAGAAGCCGAAAAGAAAACTTAGTGGAATATGGTTTTAGACTTCCCGCGGCAATGGATAATCGTCCGTTGAAATTTGAGGAATTTGAAGCCCTGCAAAACCAAGTTATTTATGTTTCGGCAACACCGGCAGATTATGAATTGCAAAAATGCGATGGTGTTTATGTAGAGCAAGTGATCCGACCAACAGGATTATTGGATCCTGTTATCGAAATTCGTCCAAGTTTAAACCAAATTGATGATTTAATAGAAGAAATTCAGGCGAGAGCCGAAGTTGATGAACGTGTTTTAGTCACGACATTAACCAAAAGAATGGCGGAAGAATTAGCAAAATATTTGACAAAAGTGGCTATTCGTTGCCGTTATATTCATTCGGATGTGGATACTCTGGAACGAATTGAGATCATGCAGGATTTGAGAAAAGGAATTTTCGATGTCTTGATTGGTGTCAATTTATTGCGGGAGGGATTAGATTTACCCGAAGTTTCCTTAGTCGCTATTTTAGATGCCGACAAAGAAGGATTTCTGCGAAGTCACCGTTCGCTTACCCAAACCATTGGTCGTGCAGCGAGAAATCTCAACGGAAAAGCAATTATGTATGCTGATAAAATTACGGCTAGTATGCAAAAAACAATTGACGAAACCAATTACCGCAGAACAAAACAAATTAATTTTAATACTACCCACAACCAAGTTCCTCAAGCTTTAAACAAGAAAATAGAAAGTGCTTTTACCAAAAATCCTTTGGTTGATTATGAATTGGGTTATTCAACTTCTATTGCAGCGGAACCAAGTACGGAATACCTTTCGAAACCCGAAATTGAAAAACGCATTCGTGAAAAACGAAAATCAATGGAGAAAGCTGCAAAAGATTTAGATTTTATGCAAGCAGCAAAATTAAGAGATGATATAAAAGCTTTGCAGGAATCATTGCCCTAGTGAAACTTATTTTAGCGAAAACAACAAATTAAATTTTATATCAAGTTATTTTCCAAAAACTTATTTCAAATAATTTTAATAATTACTATAAAACAATTTTAAATCATAAGTCGTAAATTTAAAATCATAAGTATTTAATCTGTTTATTTTTTAAAATTAGATTAAATTTGAATATTAACAATATTGTTTTGGCCAAAAGCCCACCTACCTATTAAAAAATGAATACTGAAAAGACATTGTCTTCTTTTGTCAATTGGTTTGCAATTAGTCCAAAAACCTCTGGGTATTTGCTAACTATAACACTATGTTTATTTGTTATTTTAATTTCTTCACAACGTTATCATATCCTAAAAGAAGATCAAGAAAAAGAAATGAGTATTGTTTTAAATGATATTCACGAAAACATTGATCAATCTCTAAAAATTTGCCAAGTATCAATTGTTTCACTTGCTCTTACCATTAATGATGATGGTATTCCACAAAACTTCGATGAGGTAGCAAAACAACTGACAGAATCTAACCCTTTAATAAGTCTAGTGCAATTAGTTCCTAATGGAATTATTAAGTATATATATCCTATGAAAGGTAATGAAGCGGCTATGAATTTAAATATTTTAGGCACATCTTATCTTAAGAAACAAGCTTATAAATCTATTAAAAAAAAGGAGATTTATTTTGATGGGCCGTTAAAGTTAAAACAAGGCGGAATAGGTATCGTTGGAAGACTCCCTATTTATAAAAAAAATGTTTTTTGGGGATTTTCTGCTGTTGTCATAAAATTAGATAAATTATTAAAAACTTCCGAATCTAATTTAATTAACGACTCAAAATATGACTTCCAATTTTCAAATACAAACCCAGTTACTCATAAGCAAGAATTTTATTTGCCTATAAAAATAGACACTAATAAAAATAATTATGTTTCTAAAATAATCCCCAACACTAATTGGCAAATTTACCTGATCGAAAAAAATCAATCTGATTTATATCTTGTAATTTTATTAAGGGGGTTACTTGGTATCGTAATAGCAATCTTATTTGGTTTTTTTACATTCAAACTATTACAAAACCCAAAAAAATTAAGAATCTTACTAAAAGAGCAAGAAAAAAAACTCCTAAAAAACGAAATGAAATTTAAAGCAGTCTTTGATCAAGCTACGGTTGGATTTGCTTTTGTAGATGCTAACTCAGGTAATTTCATTGAAATAAATAATAGATATTGTAACATTTTAGGGTATACAGAAGAATATATTAAAGGCAAAAGTTTTGTGTTTTTTACTCATCCTGATGATGTTACTGAAAGTGTATTAAACCTAAAAAAACTACACGAAGGCATAATCAATGAATTTTCTACTGAGAAAAGATATATTACAAAATCAGGAAAAACGATCTGGGTAAATCTTACCGTTTCTCCGCTTTGGGAAAGCAATGAAAAACCGACTGTAAATATTGCTTTTATAAAAGATATAACCGAAAAGAAAGAAGCTCAAGCTTTAATTGAAAAAAGCAAAAACCGTTTTAAATCTCTTATCGACACCATTGACGGAATTGTTTGGGAATATAATCTTAAAACCATGACTCCTTCTTTTATTAGCAAAAAGGTAGAAAGTATATTAGGATATACTGTAAAAGAATGGAAATCAAGTACTACTTTTTGGGAAGACCACATTCATCCAGATGATTTAAAATTTGTACTTGAGATTAGCGATTCAGCAACGAAAAAACGCGAAAATATTGATTATGAATACAGAATGATTACCAAAAGTGGCAAGACCATTTGGATAAGAGATATTGTAAATTTTGTTTATGAAAATGATAAAACTGAAATTTCTAGAGGGATAATGATTGACATTACCATAATGAAAGAGGCCGAGAAAAATCTAAACAATTCTTTTGATTTGGTTACAGAACAAAACAAAAGGCTGTTGAATTTCTCGTATATCGTTTCCCATAATTTAAGGTCTCACACGAGTAATATAGAATCAATTATAGCTTTAATAGAATCCGCTGAATCAGATGAAGAAAGAACTCAAATGATGCATTTATTAAAATCAGTTTCTAATTCATTAGATGAAACGATGAGCCATCTAAACGAAGTAGTAAATATAAATACAAATATGAGTTTAGTCATAAAACCATTAAACCTAAAACAATACATTAATACTACTAAAAATACCCTTTCAGAACAACTATTTTTAACAAATACCATCATTGTTACAAATATACCTGATGATTTAATGATCCTTTATAATCAATCCTATTTAGAAAGCATTTTATATAATATAATTTCTAATGCTATAAAATATAGTAATCCCGAAATATCCCCTATCATAAACATAAAATGGTATAAAGAGAACGCCCAAGATGTTATAGAAATATCGGATAATGGAATTGGTATTGACTTAAACAAAAATGGAGATAAAATCTTTGGCATGTATAAAACTTTCAGTAACAATAATGATTCAAAAGGTATTGGATTATATATTACCAAAAATCAAATTGAGGCAATGGGAGGAACTATTACAGTAGAAAGCGAACTGAACAAAGGAACAACATTTAAAATCTACATCAAATGAAACAAAAAAATATATGGGTAATTGATGACGATCCAATTTACCAAATAATCATTAATAAAATCATTAAAAAATCGAATGCTTTTTCAAGTTCTTCCTCCTTTATAAACGGAAAAGAGGCTCTTAACGCATTAATAAATTCGATGCATAATAATGAATTATTGCCCGATATTATTCTTTTAGACATCAACATGCCCGTGATGGACGGCTGGGAATTTATAGAAGAAATGCAAAATATAAAATCTGGCATTAACAAACAAATAATTACCTATATTGTTAGCTCCTCTATTGCAACAGAAGATAAGGATAACTCTAGAACCTTTAAAGATATTGTTGGTTATATATCTAAACCCGTCACTGCCGAGGATTTAATATCAATTGTTTCAAGCAAAAGTCATTAATAAAGCATTAAAATT
>CAILTC010000243.1 GCA_903837025.1 uncultured Bacteroidota bacterium
GCATTATCCAAAAGATTATAAAACCCTATTTTATATTGCTTTTTTTCCAGGACTTTTGGCCATTTTAGCTTCGTTTTTACTTAAAGATAAAAATAATTCACAACCGAAAGAAAACAAATCGGTTTCCTTTTTGGCCTCCTTTAGTTATTGGAAAGAAAGTCCAATTTTATATCGAAAAGTAGTGGTTGGATTGTTGGCTTTTGCCTTGTTCAACAGTTCCGATGTTTTCTTATTATTGAAAGCAAAACAGTCTGGATTAAGTGATACTTATGTCATAGGAATATACATTTTCTATAACTTGGTTTATGCTTTATGCGCTTTCCCGATTGGGATTCTTGCTGATAAAATAGGATTAAAAAAGACATTTATTTCTGGACTTATCCTCTTTGCAATTGTTTATTTAGGAATGGGTTTCAGCACAAATAGTTACGTTTTAATTGGATTATTTGCTCTTTACGGAATTTACGCTGCCGCCACGGAAGGCGTTGCCAAAGCTTGGATCAGCAACATAACCAACAAGAAAGACACGGCAACGGCAATAGGAACCTACGCTGGTTTTCAAAGTATTTGCACCATGCTGGCGAGTTCTTTTGCTGGGCTTATTTGGTATCAATTTGGAGCAAGCGAAACCTTTATGGTTACGGGAATTGTAACTATTTTGATATTGTTTTACTTTGTGTTTTGGATTGAACCAAAAGTTAAAAATGAGTCAAAATAGCCAATAAAATTTATTTTTTATAAAAATTCTCGCTATATTTACTCTATTAAAAACAGACAACTAATCTTTAAAAAATAAACATCATGGCAAAAAGTCAAGACGCAAAGAAAACCGTAAAAAAAGAACCTCTTAAAACCGCCAAGGAAAAGGCAGCCGAAAAAAGAGAAAAGAAAAACACACCTAAAAGAGACTAGTTTTCAGATTTCAGTCACAGACTCAGGTGACAAAAAAAGCAGTTTAAAAATGATTTTATTCATCTTTAAACTGCTTTTTATATTTACTAAAATCTAATTACTTCACTGGGATATTTTCCAGAATTTCTAAAACAAATTTCCAGAATTTCTGAGCCGATTGTATCGAAGCTCTTTCGTCTGGTGAATGTGCTCCTTGAATCGTTGGGCCAAAAGAAATCATATCCATATCTGGATAATTTGTTCCTAGAATTCCACATTCTAAACCAGCATGACAAGCCACCACTTTTGGCTTTTCGTTGTTTTGTTTCTCATAGATTTTGACCAATAAATCCAAGATTTCCGAGTTCACATTGGGTGTCCAACCCGGATAAGAACCCGCTAAATTTACTTCGCAACCACATAATTCAAAAGCAGAACGTAAGGCATTCGCCAAATCAAATTTGGAAGTTTCCACCGAAGAACGCGTTAAACAACCTATTGAAATTGCACCGTCTTTGATGATTACTCGAGCTACATTATTCGAAGTTTCTACTAAATTTTCCATATCAGCTGACATTCTGTAAACACCGTTATGGGCTGCATAAATCGAACGAAGAATCCCTTCTTGAACGCCTAAATCCATGACTTTTTTTGGTAAATCGCATTTCACAATTTCGATTGTCAAGTTCGGTTCGGTAGTTTTGAATTCCGTTTTTATGTCATTAATCACTTCTTGCATATCGAAA
Source organism: uncultured Bacteroidota bacterium (assembly GCA_903837025.1). Taxonomy (GTDB): domain Bacteria; phylum Bacteroidota; class Bacteroidia; order Flavobacteriales; family Flavobacteriaceae; genus Flavobacterium. Next base: position 1,638 of record CAILTC010000243.1, read on the forward strand.
ATATAAGCTTCATCATACATTCCCGCAACGATAACTTTGGCAACACTTTCACGAGGAATGGCATTGCGCAAACTTCCACCGTTGATTTCAGCAACTTGAAGACCAAAATTCTCGAAAGCATCAAACAATAAACGATTCATTATTTTATTGGCATTGCCCAAACCTTTATGAATATCCATTCCGGAATGCCCGCCATTTAGTCCTTTCACAGTGATGGTATAACCTACAGCATCTTCGGGAGTTTCCTCTTCGTGGTATTCTCTGGTTGCGGTAACATCGATTCCTCCGGCACAACCAATGTCGATTTCGTCGTCTTCTTCGGTATCCATATTCAAAAGGATTTCGCCTTTTAAGACACCTCCTTTTAGGTTCAAAGCTCCTGTCATTCCAGTTTCTTCATCAATGGTAAATAAGGCTTCAATGGCTGGATGCTTGATTTCCTTCGATTCTAAAATGGCCATAATCATCGCCACTCCTAGTCCGTTATCCGCACCAAGTGTTGTTCCGCGCGCGCGAACCCAGTCACCATCAACATACATATCGATTCCTTGTGTATCAAAATCGAAAACCGTATCCGAATTTTTTTGATGTACCATATCCAAATGCCCTTGAAGGACGATTGGCTTGCGATTTTCCATTCCCGCAGTTGCTGGTTTACGGATAATCACGTTACGGATTTCGTCTTCAAAAGTTTCTAATCCTAATGAATTACCAAATTTTTTCATGAATTCGATAACACGATCTTCTTTTTTCGAAGGACGAGGAACAGCGTTTAAATCGGCAAATTTATTCCAAAGCGCTTTTGGTTCCAGATTTCTTATTTCTTGACTCATTATCTATATTTTATTATTTATAGTTGAAAATTCAAAGTTAGAATAATGTATTTTAAAAGTCATTTATTTTATGCTAATTTTACATAAATTCATTTTCAATGCAACGCAAATATTTCCTTCCCATATTCCTCCTGATTCAGATTCTGATTTTGAAAATCATGCCGTTTTTTCCTGAGTTTGTAGAGCGTTTTTATAGCAATGGATTGTATGTTTTTATATCTAAATTCTCGAGAATAATTTTAGGGAAAATTCCGTTTTCTATTGGCGATATTCTTTATGGAATTTTGATTTTTTATATTCTAAAATCGATTTGGAAAGCTAGAAAAACTTGGCGAAGCCAATGGAAAAATGCTGTTTTAAAAACTTTAAGTTATCTTTCGGTTGCGTATTTTTTATTTCATTTACTGTGGGCGATGAATTATTACCGCCAACCACTTTTCGAAAAAATGAAAATTGAACGCGATTATTCCGATGCTGATTTATTGACGTTTACTAAAAAACTGATTGCCAAAACCAACGAAATTCAATCACAAATCACAAAAAACGATAGTCTAAAAGTTGTTTTCCCGTATTCGCAAGAGCAGGTTTTCGAGATGAATTTAGGCGGTTATAAAACCCTTTCTAAGCAATATTCCTTCTTTGAATATTCGCATCTCAGCATCAAGAAATCACTGTTTAGTTTACCACTGACCTATATGGGTTTTGGGGGTTATTTGAATCCGTTTACCAATGAAGCACAAATTAATTATTTGATGCCCATGTACAATTTACCAACAACTTCATGTCACGAAATGGCACACCAAATGGGTTTTGCTAGCGAAAGCGAATGCAATTTCATTGGCTTCTTGGCTTCGGTTAAGAATAAAGATTTGTATTTTAAATATTCGGGCTACAGTACAGCTTTGCGTTATTGTTTAGGCAATTGGCAAATTCGTGATGAAAAAGTTTTAGACGAATTACTGAAAACCGTTCATCCCGGAATCCTGAAAAACTACAGTGAAAGCGAGGATTTTTGGAAACAATATCAAACGCCAATCGAAACGGGTTTTCATATTTTTTACGATAATTTCTTGAAATCTAACAATCAAAAAGAGGGCATAGAAAGTTATAACAAGTTCGTGAATTTGATGGTGAATTATTATACGGTTAGGACGTTATAAATTACAAATATTCCTTTATTTGAACACAAGATACATTTGCTACTTTTACTTTATTTCCAGTCTTTTTCAATAAACCCGTAATTGAATCTCTTTTAAAAACTACAATATTTCCGGTTGATTGATTGGCTACTACTAAAAATTTTCCTGTTCCGTCTATAGCAAATATCCTTGGTGTTTTTCCGAAAGTAGATTGATAGCCTATTGTTTTTAAGGTTCCGTCTTTTCTGACTGAAAAGATAGCTATGTTATTTTCTTCACCCCGATTGGAAACATAAAGAAAAAGACCATCAGGTGAAAGATGAATATCACCACTACCAAAGCCTTCTTTAAAAACATCCGAATGAGCTTCAATTCTTTGAATGTTTTCTAATTGGCCTTCGTTATACTTATAAACACTAACTGCCCCAGCAATTTCTTCAATACAATACGCGAATTTACCATTGGGATGAAAGGCAAAATGTCGGGGACCGCTCCCTAAAGTAGAGCGAATAAAAGAAGGCTCCATTTCTAGAAGTGGCTTTTTCTGAAGACTATCAAATTGAAAACATCTAATTTTATCAGCGCCTAAATCAGGTGAAAAAACAAAGTCACAATTCGGAGAAAACACAACAGAATGCGTATGAGAGCGCTCTTGTCTTTCTTTATTGATACTTCCTTCGGAATAAGAAAAAACCTGAGTTATTGAGTTTATTATTCCATTCGCAGCTATTGGAAAAATAGAAACACTTGCTTCAGTATAGTTTGCATTTACAAGCCATTTCCCGTTTTTATGAACCGAAAGATAGACTGGATTTTCCCCGCCGCTTCTTTGGCTATTTATAAAAGTTAATGTTTTGTTTTGGGGTTTAAACTCAAAACTACTGACGCTTCCTGCGTTTGGTGTTTTGGTTTCGGTACAGGCAAAAACGTATTTTCCGCTTGGAGACACTGTTAAATAAGAAGGATTTATTATGTTTTTTACCGTTGTAAATTCCTTTAAATTTCCAGTGCATGCATCTAATTCAAATACATATATACCAGCTTTATTTTTATCCGAGTTGTAAGACCCAACAAAAACATAATTTTTTTGAGAATATAAATTTAAGCTTATAAATAATGTAAAAATCCTAATTAGGAATGTTTTCGTCATTTTGTTTATTGAAGTGAATTTGGGGTCGTTTGGTTTACAAAAAATTATGTTTTTTCTACACCTCATCACTCGTAAAGGTAACAAAGCTTTTCTTTTTGAATGGGCGAATAATAAGTCTTCCTTCTCGGTCAAAACGGATGTAGTTATAGACCCAATTCAAGAAAACAACTGCTTTATTTTTGAAACCAATTAGCGAAAATAAATGCACAAACATCCAAACAAACCAAGCGAAAACACCACTAAAATGATAATGAGGCAAATCGACAACAGCTTTATTTCGACCGATAGTTGCCATGGCGCCCTTATCCTTATATTTGAAGGGTTCCATGGGTATATTGGCTACTAATTTTGCCAAGTTTTCGCCCAGTAATTTTCCTTGTTGTAAAGCGGGTTGTGCCATCATGGGATGACCGCGCGGATAATCTTCAAGCTCCATCATGGCAATATCGCCGACGGCAAAAATGGTGTCATAACCCAAAACTTGATTGAATGAATTCACACGAATTCGCATTACATTTTCGACAAGCGATGTGGCATCGAGTCCGGCAACAACAGCGCCTTTTACTCCCGCTGTCCAGATTAGGGTTGATGTATCGAAAGTCAGATCGGAGTTGGTGGTGATGGTACGCCCATCATCATTAGTAACGCGAACGTTTTTCCAGATTTTTACTCCCAAATTAATTAAGAAATTCTCGGCTTCTTGCGATGATTTCTCACTCATAGTATCTAGAATTCTGTTGCCTCCTTGAACCAAATTGATTTCCATTTTGGCAATGTCAAGATCGGGATAATCTTTTTGGAGGATCTCCTTTTTCATTTCGGCAAGAGCCCCAGCAAGCTCTACTCCTGTTGCACCACCGCCAACGAGGACAAAATTGATAAGACACTTTTGATCAGCACTATCTTTGATGAGTACGGCTTGCTCGAAATTTTCGAGAATCAGGCTGCGAATATTGAGCGATTGCGGAATGGTTTTCATGGCCATAGAATTGCGCTCGATCTCTTTATTGCCAAAATAATTGGTTTTAGATCCTGTAGCGATAACGAGATAATCGTAACTTAAATCCCCTATTTCGGCAATTACTTTTTTATTTACTGTATCTATTTCTTTGACGGAGGTGAGTCGGAAGTAGCAATCATCGAATTCTTGAATGACTTTTCGGATTGGATAAGCGATGGAACCGGCTTCGAGTCCGCCAGTGGCGACTTGGTATAATAAGGGTTGAAAAGTGTGGTAGTTGTGTTTGTCGAGAAGCACGACTTGAACGTTTTTGTTTCGGAGTTGTTTGGCCAATGCAATTCCTGCAAAACCGCCGCCGATGATTACTATTCTAGGATTTGAAGATTTTGGAATGTTCATAGTCTTGTCATTGATTTACAAAGGTACAACTTTATAAACCAATGCTTTTGAAGAGGGTGCTATAGAAAAATAAGTGGTGTAGCATAGCCCCGATTACAGTGGAAATCCTTTTTTTCCAAACCTATAAGGTTTTAAAAACCTTATAGGTTTGGAAAAAAAGATTGAAACGGAAAGCGGGACGACTGTTGATTGGAACTGCTAAATGTTGTGCTCCTAAAAAAAAATACGTATTTTGTAACGAAATCAACTTTTTGTCCACTAATACGATTATGAAGGACGCTTTAGAACAATCTTTTGTAGAGCAATTGAAGACCAATCAGAATATAATCCACAAGATTTGTAGGTTGTACACGAATGGCGATGACGCGCACAAGGATTTGTTTCAGGAAATTACGATTCAGTTATGGAAGGCTTTCCCTAAGTTTCGTGGCGACAGCAAATTTTCGACTTGGGCGTATCGGGTGGCGCTGAATACTGCGATTACTTTGTACCGAAAAAGTACGCGTACGGTGCAAACGGTAGATTATGAGAAGCATCAGTTTTTTATAAGCCAAGAGGATTATAATTATGAGGAGGAGGAACGGCTTAAGCTCCTATATCAGGCGGTTTATCAACTGAATGATATTGAAAAAGCACTGATTTTCATGTATCTTGAAGACAAGGATTACACAGAAATATCGGAGACTTTAGGGATTAGCGAGGTGAATGCGCGGGTGAAAATGAATAGAATTAAAGGGAAATTAAAAAAAATATTAAATCCTTAACGATTATGAAATGAGCAAAATGGAAAATTGGTTACTATCACCAAAAGAAGTTTGCGACTCGAGCTTTTGCGAACAGGCGAAGCAATTATATTTGACCGAAAAAAAATAAAATAAAAATCTGCAAATGAAAGAGCTGGATTTACTGAAAAAGGATTGGCAAAAAAACGATGCTTTCGAGCAGGTTTCGGAACAGGATATTTACACGATGTTGCACAAAAAATCATCATCGGTGGTGAA
>CAILTC010000244.1 GCA_903837025.1 uncultured Bacteroidota bacterium
ATCTGCGCAAGATGCTCCCACATTTCCTGCTCCTACAATTGTAACTTTCATTTTTTGTTGTTTAGTTGTTTAACTGTTTAATCGTTTATTTGTTGAACGTTGAATCAATTAAACAATTAAACGATTCAACGATTAAGTTTTTAATTACGCATCAATATTTGCGTAAACTGCATTTTTCTCAATAAATTCTCTTCTTGGTGGCACCTCATCTCCCATTAACATAGAGAAAACTCTATCTGCTTCGACAAGACTATCAATAGTTACCCGACGCAAGGTTCTAAAACCTGGATCCATTGTGGTTTCCCATAATTGCTCCGCATTCATCTCTCCAAGACCTTTATAACGTTGAATTCCTGCGCTTCCACCCATTTTAGCATTCGCAATATCGCGTTGATCTTCGGTCCAAGCGTATTCTTTTTTGTTTCCTTTTTTCACTAAATACAAAGGTGGCGCTGCAATATATACGTGTCCCTCCTCGATCAATTCTCTCATAAAACGGAAGAAGAATGTCAAAATCAAAGTAGAAATGTGACTACCATCGACATCGGCATCACACATAATAATTACTTTATGGTATCGTAATTTTTCTATGTTTAATGCTTTACTATCTTCGGCAGTTCCTATGGTTACCCCTAGTGCAGTAAATATATTTCGAATCTCTTCGTTTTCAAAAACTTTGTGGTGCATGGCTTTCTCGACATTCAAAATCTTACCACGTAATGGCAAAATGGCTTGAAAGGCACGATCACGACCTTGTTTTGCGGTTCCACCTGCCGAATCTCCCTCGACAAGATATACTTCGCATTTTGCTGGATCTTGTTCGGAACAATCCGAAAGTTTCCCTGGTAATCCGCCACCACCCATTACGGTTTTGCGTTGTACCATTTCACGTGCTTTCTTAGCAGCGTGACGTGCTTGAGCAGCAAGAATCACTTTTTGAACAATGATTCGGGCATCATTTGGATTTTCTTCCAAATAATTTTCTATCATTTCGCTCACCGCTTGACTTACCGGCGCAACTACTTCTCTGTTCCCTAATTTTGTTTTGGTTTGACCCTCGAATTGTGGTTCGGCAACTTTAACCGAAATAATAGCCGTAAGTCCTTCACGGAAATCATCACCAGCAATTTCAAATTTTAATTTATCCAACATTCCAGAAGCATCTGCATATTTTTTCAAGGCTCTGGTAAGACCCGTTCTAAAACCTTGCAAGTGCGTTCCTCCCTCGTGAGTGTTGATGTTATTTACGTAAGAAAAGATATTCTCTGTATAACTTGTATTATAAATCAAAGCAACCTCAACTGGAATTTCTCCTTTTTCAGAATCCATTGAAATTACATGAGCAATAATTGGCTCGCGATTTCCGTCTAAGTAACGGATATATTCTTTTAGTCCTTCGGTAGAATGAAATACTTCACAAACAAATTTTCCGTCTTTATCTACTTCTCTTTTATCGGTAAAAGTGATTGTGATTCCTTTATTCAAATAAGACAACTCCCGCATACGAGCTGACAAAGTATCATAAGAATATTCTACGGTTTGAGTAAAAATAGTTGGATCTGGGTAAAAAGTAACAATAGTTCCTCTTTTTGTAGTTTCCCCAATTTGTTTGACTGGATACAATGCTTTTCCTCTTTCGTATTCTTGCTCGTAAACTTTACCATCACTACTATGAACCGTAGCTCTTAAATGTTTAGATAAAGCATTTACTACAGAAACCCCAACACCGTGAAGTCCACCAGAAACTTTATAGGAATCTTTATCGAATTTACCTCCGGCACCAATTTTAGTCATTACAACTTCCAAT
>CAILTC010000245.1 GCA_903837025.1 uncultured Bacteroidota bacterium
AGATTAATTTCTTCTTATTTCTCGGTTGTACTAAGTGTATTCTTAGTTTTATTTCTATTGGGAATTTTAGGATTTTTTATCATAAACTCTAAAAAACTAGCAGACGATTTTAAAGAAAAAATTGCCATGACGGTCTTTTTTAAGAATGAGGCTAATGACAGTATTTTGAAAGCTTTCAAAGCAGAATTAAAAACAGCTCCTTTCGCAAAATCTTCTGTTTACGTGTCTAAGGAGTCGGCTGCAAAACAACATACGGATATTATTGGCGAAGATTTCATGACTTTTTTAGGTACAAATCCTTTGCAAAATTCGTATGACATCAACCTCAAAGCAGATTATGTTGAAAAAGACAGTATTGTAAAAATCGAAAGTCGTTTACGAAGAAACGCGATGGTTTCGGATATTGTTTATGACAAACAATTGGTAAACTTAGTAAATGATAACATCAAAAAAGTGAGCATGTGGATATTGATAATCAGCGGATTCTTAACCGTTATAGCTGTTTTGTTAATCAATAGTTCTTTGCGTTTATCGATTTATTCGAACCGATTTATTATTAAAACCATGCAAATGGTTGGAGCTACCAAAGCATTTATTAGAAAACCTTTTGTAATGCGAAGCATCCGATTAGGAATGATTGGTGCAGGTTTAGCTATTCTTGCATTGATTGGAGTTTTGGCTTATCTTCAAGTTAATTTTCCAGATTTAGGAATTTTAGATGATAAAATCCTTGTTGTATTGGTGCTTTTAGCGGTTTTTGCTATTGGTATTTTGATTACTTGGATCAGCACTTATTTTGCAACACAACGTTTCTTGAATTTGAGAACGGATGATTTATATTAATTTAGATTGAAGATTTTAGATTAAAAAAAAACGATAATGAAAAACACAGAACAAAAACACGAATTTCTTTTTCAAAAAATAAATTATAAAATACTTTTAATCGGTATTGCCGTAATTGCTTTGGGATTTATCCTAATGTCTGGCGGCGGAAGTGCTGATCCAAAAGTATTTAGCGAAGCTATTTTCAATTTCAGAAGAATCAGATTAGCGCCAACTACGGTTTTAATCGGTTTTGGAATCACGATTTATGCTATTCTTAAAAACCCTAAAAAAGACCAATAGACAATCTGGACAACTTAGACCTTTTAGAATGTTAGATTAAAAATCATCTAAGCAGTCTAAAAAACTAAGCAGTCTAAAAACTAAGCAGTCTAAAAACTAAACAGTCTAAAATGAATACTTTACAAGCTATTATTCTTGCCATTATCGAAGGAATTACTGAGTTTTTACCCGTTTCTTCTACGGGACACATGATAATTGCCTCTTCTTTTTTTGGCATTGAACATGATGATTTCACCAAACTTTTTACTATTGTAATTCAGCTGGGAGCTATACTTTCGGTTGTAGTTTTATACTTTAAACGTTTTTTTCAAACACTAGATTTTTACTTTAAACTATTAGTAGCTTTTATTCCTGCTGTGGTTTTTGGGTTGTTATTTAGTAAAAAAATTGATGCCTTACTTGAAAGTCCCTTGACAGTTGCTATTTCTCTATTGATTGGTGGAATTATTTTATTGAAAGTGGATGATTGGTTTACCAATAAAGAGGAAGTACAAACATCGAACGAAATTAGTTATTTGCAAGCTTTCAAAATTGGGTTATTCCAATGTTTAGCAATGGTTCCTGGTGTTTCTCGAAGTGGCGCAAGTATCGTTGGCGGAATGTCCCAAAAACTATCCAGAACAACTGCTGCCGAATTTTCGTTTTTTCTTGCAGTGCCAACAATGCTTGGTGCGACAGCAAAAAAATGTTACGATTATTACAAAGAGGGTTTCGTTTTGTCTCACGACCAAATCAACTTTTTGATTATAGGAAACATCATCGCTTTTGTTGTTGCCCTTTTGGCTATCAAAAGTTTTATCGGATTTTTGACTAAACACGGTTTCAAAATGTTTGGTTATTATAGAATTGTTGCTGGAATTGTTCTGTTGGCCATCCACTTTTTCATTCATCCTTTGACCGTTCTTTAATGACTTCAGAAGAGTATCAAAACGGACAAATCATTTTAATTGATAAGCCTTTGCATTGGACATCCTTTCAGGCGGTCAATAAAATGAAATATGCTTTGATCAATAAAGCGGGACTTCCAAAAAAATTCAAAATTGGTCACGCAGGAACATTAGATCCCTTAGCTTCAGGTTTATTATTGGTTTGTACGGGAAAATTCACCAAAAGAATCACCGAATTACAAGGGCAAGCCAAAGAATATACAGGAACATTCTATATTGGAGCAACCACACCATCCTACGATTTAGAAACTGAAATAGACCAGACTTTCGAAACTTCGCATATTGACGAAGCTTTAATTCTCGAAACTGTGAAACAATTTCTAGGCGAAATCGACCAAAAACCACCTATTTTTTCGGCAATAAAAAAAGATGGCGTTCGATTGTATGAACACGCTCGAGCTGGAGAAATTGTTGAAATAGCCGCTAGAAAAACTACTATTCACGAATTCGAAATTACTAGAATTGCACTACCTGAAATCGATTTTAGAGTCGTTTGCAGTAAAGGAACTTATATCCGCTCCTTGGCTTTCGATTTTGGAAAAGCGATGAATTCGGGTTCTCATTTAATTGCTTTGCGCCGAACAAAAATTGGCGATTACAGTGTTTCAAATGCTATGGATGTAACTTTGTTTGAGGATTCTATTATTACAAATCTCGTATAAATTTCCGAAAACATTTTTTCGAAAATCAGAATATGTCTATATTTGCACAACTCAACAAAAACTCACATGACTTGAGCTTGCGACAGCATGACTCCAAATTTTAAATAAAATCAGAATGAAATACAAAAGAATTCTTCTAAAATTAAGTGGCGAAGCACTTATGGGC
>CAILTC010000246.1 GCA_903837025.1 uncultured Bacteroidota bacterium
CATCTTCAATCGCACGGTTAGATAAGGGATTCATCTTCCATGCGTAATAACCACTGCGATGCACCTTGAGTACTCGACACATGCTCACATTGGTTTAGGAATTCCATTTGGTATATTATTCCTTATTTTCAAATTGGATGACAAGATTCATAATGCTAATGATTTAGAAAACAAGACGCAAGTGCCTATACTAGGGGAGTTATCCACTTTGTTAAATACCAGTGAGTCTAAATTACAAAACACAGAAGCGTTTAGAACTTTGGCACATAATACCAATTTTATTACTCCGCAAACGGATAATCAGGAAGGTAAGTTGATTTTTGTGACTTCTTCGATAAAAGGTGAAGGCAAAACATTTGTCTCGTACAATTTAGCGACCATATATGCTCATTTGGATAAAAAAACAATATTGATTGGAGCTGATTTTAGAAACCCCCAATTGCATAAGTATTTTGATGAATCCCGAAAATCAAATAAAGGCTTTTCTAATTATTTGCATGATCCAGCGTTACAATGGCAAGATCTTGTTCATAAAATGCAGGAGGATGAATTTGCATTTGATGTTTTGTTTTCAGGTGAGATTCCTCCAAATCCTTCGCTTTTGCTATCTAATAAGCGATTTGCCCCATTTATCGAGGAACTGAAAAAAGTATATGACTTTATTATTATAGATACATCACCTACTTTATTGGTTTCGGATTCGCTTATTATTTCTAAATATGCCGATACCACCTTGTATGTTATGCGTTCTGGGCTCACGGAAAAGAACCTTATTTCGTATTCGAATAAATTGAGCGCCGATAAGAAAATCATCAATATGGGATATGTGATTAATGATATCGATTTTAGCCGCGCTTATAGCTATGGCTACGGTTATAATTACGGCTATGGCTATGGTTATGGAGTAGATTCATCTAAAAAACCTTGGTACAAACGCTTGATTTGATTTTTTTAAATTCAAATCTCCCTTTTTTTAAACAAACTAAACAATGAAATATGAAATCAATTTTTTTTATTGGAATGCTATTCCTAACGACTTCTTTTGCATTTGCACAAATAGATAAACAAGAAAAATCAAATACTACAATTGTTGCTTCGCAATCTGTTAGAAAGCAAGTTTCAAATACGACGATTACCCTTGGGTTAAACCTAATTAGTGATGATTGTAATGTAAAATATGTACCATTTATAGGAGGAAGCATAAATTTTAAAACTCCTTTTTTTATCACTGCGGAACGTCGTTTTAAATCGGATTTTTCGACTTCTTTGTCTTTGACAACAAATCAATTAGAGGCCAAGACTTCCGACAAGTTTTATAAATCAGTTGATGTAAATGAGCAGTATTATTTTAATCGTTATTTATTCAATTCAGAAAAAATAGAAACCTATATTGGACTTGGCATAGGCCGATATTTTTTTGAAAATAAAGGAAACAACACATTTAATGGTTCAGTAGCTGCACGTTATTGGTTTTCGAATCATTATGGAGTAAGTACTCAACTTATCGGTAAATTTGCTTTGCCTCCTCTTAATTTAGACCTGAACAATCTTTATCAATTGAATATTGGGCTTGTTTGGAGAAAATGATATTTTATTTTAGAATGAAAGAGTAACTATTTTAGTTGCTCTTTTTTTTTAAAATTTATTCGCTTCCATTTAATCCCTCGAAGTGCGGCTTCGTTTTTTAGCCACGAATTGGAGATTAAGTATAATTCAGATAAAAAGGAACAAGAAAATAAGCATTTACAACAGCTGCTTTCTGCTAGAAAAAATATGATTATCATCTTAATTGTATTAGTTATATTCTCAATAGGCTTAGTTTTCTTATATCGTCAGCATTCTTTTTTGCTTAAAGAAAGGAATAAAGCTTATGATATATTAATGCGTTAATACAGGATAGATAAAGCAATACTAAGTGAGGAAGAACTTAAAAAAGGCAGTTTAATTAACCAACCAAAATTAAGTACTAAAACTACTTCTAGTTTATTTGAGAGAATTTTGACTTACTACGAAACAGAAAAGCCTTATTTAGACCCGAAATTAAAAGCAATTGATGTGGCGAATGAGCTTCAAGTATCGCAGCGGCAAATTGCAGTAGTTCTAAAAGCAAATGGATTTAGTGGTTTTACCAATTTTAATAATAAATTTAGAGTAGAAGAAGTAAAGAGGCAATTTGAAGTGTCTGATAATGCAGCATTGAAAATAGAAGCTATTGCTACACAATCCGGATTTGGAAGCCGCCAATCTTTTTATACCGCCTTCGAAGAATTCACTGGAGTAAATCCTGGTTTTTACCGTTCGGAAATTTCAAAACCATAGTAATTATTGTTTTTTTTTGAAAAACACCCTTTATTACTTTTAATAAAAAGGTATAAATTCAATCTTTCTTGAATTTATATTTTAACACATCCGTATTGTATTTTAATAAATAAATTTGTACTTAGCTGATTTTTTGTTGTTTGCTAAAATATTGACTACAAAAACCATTTTATTGACTACATGTTAAAAAATGCTTAACTAATATGGAGTTATTTTGTTTCTAAAACAAAAACTCCAAATTTATGAATCAACTTCACTTTTTCAGAGACCAGGAAATTAATCCTCCTATTCTCAAAAAAAACGGAACACCATCGGTATGGCGAGGATTATATCTCCTTTGCTTTTGGGTACTGTCTATTGGCAATATGTGGTCGCAACCTATTGGCGGAAACAGCCAACAAAATATTTTAGCGCCTAATATTAGCTACAGCACACCTCAGAATTATCTGTTGAATGCAGCGATAACGAATTTGGCTCCTGCCAATTCAGGTGGCAGTATTCCGGCAGCAACCTACAAACAGGTTAGTACCTTTGCAGGAACCACATCCGGTTTTTTGGATGGGACTGTGGCAACAGCTAAGATGAATGGCCCTTTGGGTATGACGATGGACGCAAATGGCGATATCTATTTTATAGATTCTGTAAATTTCCGAATCCGTAAAATGACTACTACACTTCAAGGCAGTACTACTGTTACTACTATTACTACTATTGCTGGTGATGGGTATTCTTTCTTGTTTTATGGTCGATTGCTTAATAATGCAACAGGTACCTCAGCGAGTTTCAACTATCCAACGGATATAGCTTTAGATACTGCTAATAAATGCTTGTATGTAACCGATAAAGAAAATGATGTGATCCGTAAAGTTTCCTTAGCAGATAATAATCATACCGTGACTACTTTTGCGGGTTCGGGAACGAGTGTCTCAACAGATGGCACTGGACTCTTAGCCAAATTTAAAAAGCCAAGTGGAATTGCTATCGATCCTACAGGTACTTATTTGTATGTAACCGACCGTACTGGTAATAAGATTCGTCGTATTACAATAAGCACTGCTCAGGTAATTACAATTGCGGGTAGTGGAACTGCGGGTACAACAGATAGTACCACGGGAACTACTGCTACTTTTAATGCTCCTACAGGTATAGCCGTAGATGCTAATTACATCTATGTAACCGATTTTTCTGGAAATAAAATACGTAAAATTTCTACTTCAGGTCTTTATCCTGTAACTACTATAGCGGGTTCTGGAACGAGTGGGTCTTCAGACAATACAAATGGTGCTTTAGCTACTACTGCCACTTTTAACAATCCTTATGGACTTACTTTAGACCCTGCAGGCAATTTATTTGTAGCCGAATGGGGAAATAAAATTCGTAAAATCACTCCAGATGGTGTGGTAACTACCTTTGCAGGTAGCGGAACTGCTTCTTCTGTAGATGGCAACGGAGCGAATGCAACTTTTAATAACCCTTCTAATATTGTTATTAGTCCCACCTCAGGATTTGGGTATGTTTCAGAATATACAGGAAATCGAATTCGTAAAATAGAACTAGGTGGTTATGAACTTCCTTCATCACCAGCATTACCAACTGGTTTAAGTTTTGACGTAACTACAGGAACTTTTAGTGGTACACCAAGTGCTAGAAATAACGGACCTGTTAATTATACTGTAACTGGTTACAACTATTATGGTAGCGCCACAGCAACGGTGAGTATAACTACCGGTACGCTTCCTCCAGGTATTACTACTGAGGAGGTTTATGCTATAACAGCTACCACTGCTACCTCTGGAGGATTTGTTAATGATAATGGTATTTCCACTTCTTATACAATAGAAGGAGGTGGAGCTCCAACTCCCTTACTAGAAAAAGGATTATGCTGGAGTACCAGTGCCAATCCTACTATATCTGACAGTAAATTGGCAAGTAGCGATAGAATGACAGACACTTTTACCAATAACTTAACTGGATTGACGCCGCTTACTACTTATTATGTAAGAGCTTACGCCACCACTGGCTTGGGCACAGCTTATGGCAATCAAGTGAGTTTTACTACTAAAATGCAAGCACCAGTTATTAGTTACAATACGACTAATGTATTTGCAGTAAATACCACTATTACCCCTTTACAAGTAAGCAGTACTGGAGGGGCAGTAAGCGGATTAGCAGTGCCTACTGTTTCTACTTTTGCAGGAAGTTATCCTACTGGATTTGTTAATGGCAACGGTACAGCAGCTAAATTTAAAGGGCCTGTAAATCTTGCCACGGATTCAAATGGGAATGTGTTTGTTGCGGATAGTGGCAATAATGCGATACGAAAAATTGCTCCGGACGGCATGGTTAGTACGCTAGCGACTGGTTTGACATATCCTGCAGGGGTAGCGACTGATAGCGCCGGTAATGTATATGTAGCAGATACAAATACCAGTTCGATTCGAAAAATTACATCAGCTGGAGTTGTTAGTACTATAGCTGGTAATGGTTTTGTGGGTGCAACAAATGGTAATGGTTTGAATGCTTCGTTCAAGTATCCTCAAGGTATTGCTGTTGATGCATCAGACAATGTGTATGTTGCTGATGCAGGTAATTACCTCATTCGTAAAATAACACCTACTGGTGATGTAACTACATTAGCAGGAAGTATAGGCGTGTCTGGCTCTTTTGATGGTACTGGTACCAAAGCAAGTTTTTCCGATATACTAGGAATTGCTACTGACGTGTTAGGTAATGTTTATGTTGCAGATTCAGGTAATAACCTCATACGTAAAATAGCACCTAATGGTGATGTAACCACATTAGCAGGGAGTGTAGGTATTTCAGGCTCTCTTGATGGCACGGGCACAGCAGCTAGATTTTATGGTCCTGCGGCAGTGGCGGTGGATACATCAGGAAATGTATATGTAGCCGATCATAATAATAATAAAATACGAAAAATTACTCCAACTGGAGTGGTTACCACTTTGGCGGGTTCAGGTATTGTTGGTTCTGTTGATGGTATTGGTACAACCGCAACATTATATAATCCCATAGGAGTCACTGTTGATGCGTCAGGCAAGTTGTATGTTTCAGAAGACTATACGTCATTAATTAGAAAAATATCATTTTTAGGGTTTTCTATTTCTCCAGCTTTACCAGCAGGATTAGTTTTGAACGCAGATGGTAGCATCACTGGTACCCCAACAGTTTTAAGTGCTGCTAAGGATTATGTAATAACAGCAACTAATGCTGGAGGTAGTAGTTCAACAACGGTAAATATTGCTGTGGCAATTGCTGCACCAGCCATTAGTTATACTGCCTCTAATCAATTTCCAGTAAATACAGCAATAACGGCTTTACAAGTAACAAATACTGGAGGAGTTATTCCTTCTGAGTTAAAAGGTATTGTTTCCACTTTTGCAGGTAGCGGAACTGCTGGAGCAACAGACGGTACGGGTATTGCAGCCAGTTTTAAAAATCCTTATGGTATTACAATGGATGTGGCGGGGAATTTTTATGTAGCTGATTACAATAATAATAGTATCCGTAAAATTACTCCATCAGGAGCCGTCTCTACTTTTGTGGGAAGCGGAATTCAGGGAGCAACAGATGGTTCAGGTACTTCGGCTAGTTTTAATCAACCTTCAGGTGTCGCCATTGATGCAACAGGTAATATCTATGTAGCGGATAGGAGTAATCATTTAATACGAAAAATCAACGCAGCAGGGGTAGTTACTACATTTGCTGGTAGTGGCATATATGGAGCAACAGATGGCACAGGTAGTTTAGCCAGTTTTAATAATCCTACTGGTTTGGCAGTGGATGCCGTAGGAAATGTTTTTGTAGCTGATAGTAATAATAATAAAATCCGAAAAATTACACCTGCAGGAGTGGTTTCTACTTTCGCAGGTAGTGGTGTATATAGTGCAATAGATGGTACAGGAACTGCAGCTACTTTTGCTTATCCTAGTAGCGTTGCAGTAGATGGAGCAGATAATGTTTATGTGACTGATAGGGATAATCATAAAATACGAAAGATTACCCCAACAGGTGTAGTTACCACTTTAGCAGGTAGCGGAGTTCAGGGGGCTACAAATGGAACAGGCACTGCAGCTAGTTTTAAATATCCATATGGTGTTATATTGGACGCAATTGGCAACCTTTATGTCGCAGATGCTTACGGTTATAAAATACGAAAAATTACCGGAGCTGGAGTAGTAACTACATTGGCAGGTATTGGAATATCTGGAGCAAATGACGGATCAGTTTCCGATGCCAGTTTTAATCTGCCTTTTGGAGTTGCATTGGATTTGGCTGGTAATGTTTTTGTTGCGGAGTATTCAAATCATAAAATAAGAAAAATTACTCAATATGGGTATTCGGTTTCGCCCGCCTTACCAGCAGGTTTAGTGTTGAATGCAGATGGAAGTATTTCGGGAACTCCAACGGTTGTAAGTCCAGCTACAGATTATGTAATAACAGCGACTAATGCTAGAGGAAGTGCAAGTTATACCGTAAATATTGCCGTTACAACAGCATTGGGTATAGTTCAAGATGCTTATTCAAAAGCTATCGTAGCGTATCCTAGTCCTTTTTCGGATACTTTCAAAATTGATGTTGCAACAAATAATAGCGATGCTATTACTATTGCCATCTACGATATGGTAGGTAAGAAACTAGAATCTCAAAATGGTACTCCAACGGAAATAAACAACTTGGAACTTGGATATAATTATCCTGCGGGCGTTTATAACGTTATTGTTACGCAAGGATCCGAAGTAAAAATTCTTCGGGTGATCAAAAAATAATAATTATTTTTTATCGCTTCGTAAAAAGAAGCCGTCTCATAACAAAATTTGAGACGGCTTCTTCTTTTTTATATGAATCAAGAAATTAAAATAGTCCGCTTTGCAAATAGTTGTGATTAATAAAAGAAAAACACATTACGTCAATCTAATCACCTAACTTCTGATTTTTTTAGGATTCAAATTTAGAGAATATTTTGAAATCCCGTATTTATTTTCATTTTATAAAAGTACCTAATCGTGAAATGTCATATATTTACTGAGTTAATATAAGAACCTTATTTTATGAAAAAGTCGCTTTATCCTCTTGTTACATCAATTATTCTTTATTCAATCTTACTTTCAACTAACAGCTGTAACAAAAGCAAATCAGCTGATGCAATTATCGAAAAAGACAAAAGCGAACTTATAAAACCAAAGCCTATTACAGAAAAAAGGGTTGTGCCAATTGACACCATTGATTACAACAAAAGAATGCTGGCTTTGGCCAATAATGATACCACCGGAAGATGGCCTGCAAAAACACCTTATCCGTTAACGGGAGCCATTTTACCTTATAACCGAATCATTGCTTATTATGGAAACCTATATTCCAAAAGAATGGGGATTCTTGGTGAATTGCCAAGAGCAGAAATGCTCAAAAAATTACAATCGGAAGTGGCTAGATGGCAGGCTGCCGATAGCACCGTAAAAGCAATTCCAGCTTTACACTACATCGCTATCACAGCGCAAGGCGCACCCGGAAAAGATAATTTACACCGCATGAGAATGCCTTTTAAACAAATAGATACCATTCTAAAATGGGCAAAACCAATCAATGCTTTGGTATTTCTAGATGTTCAGGTTGGGCATAGCAATGTAAAAGACGAAGTTACCACACTCGAATCCTATCTTAAATTACCCAATGTTCATTTAGGAATTGATCCCGAATTCTCCTTAAAACATGGTGAAATTCCTGGTTCTAAAATTGGCACTTTCACCTCGGATGATATTAATGATGCTATCGATATTTTGGCCAACTTGGTTCGAAAAAATAAGCTAACACCAAAAATTTTAGTAGTTCATCGATTTACCCAAGGAATGGTAACGGGCTATAAAAACATTAAAAAAGTTCCCGAAGTTCAGGTCATTATGAATATGGATGGCTTCGGTGATAAAATCCTAAAGAGATCAACCTATTTGTCTTATATTTATAAAGAACCGGTTCAGTTTACTGGCTTTAAACTATTTTACAAAAACGACATCAAAAAGAATTGGACGATGTATACGCCAGAGGAATTGGTCAAATTTACTCCAAAACCAATCTACATCCAATATCAATAATTCATTGTAATCCTCTTGAAACATGAAAAATATCTTGCCCCTATTATTAGTTGCTTTCTTCTTGTTGACTAGTTGCCAATCTAAACCGAATGCGGTGAAAAAAGAGGTGGCTTTCGCCGAAAAAGTAGTCAAAAAAGAAAGTCAAAAAACGAAAGCGGCCAGCTCCGAGGAAATACTCAAAAGACCCGAAGTGCCTATATTATGCTACCATCGTATTCGTAATATTCTTCCTGGCGACGGTCCAAATATGAAAGTATATTCCGTAACTCCAGCAGCTTTTGCCCAGCAAATGAAAGCTTTATCGGATAATGGTTATCATGCGATTTTGCCAGCCCAACTCAAGGAATATTTAGTATATGGCGGTAAATTACCTGCTAAACCCGTAATGATTACTTTTGACGATACCCGCGAAGAACAATTCAGCATTGGCGAAGCCGAAATGAACAAATACGGTTTTAAAGGGGTATTTTTTATCATGACAATTTCGATAAATCGCCCTGGATATATGACCAAAGAACAAATTAAAAGTTTGTCGGATAAAGGAAACGTCATTGGTGCACACACATGGGATCATCACATGGTTACGAAATATATCGATACCGATTGGGATACCCAACTTACAAAACCCAACAAAAAACTAGTTGAAATTATTGGCAAACCCATCACTGATTTTGCTTATCCTGACGGCGTATGGAATACGGCAGCGATTCCTCACATAAAAGACAAGGGCTATCAACTTGCTTTTATTCTTTCTACCAAAAGAGATTTGACAGACCCGCTATATACAATAAGAAGAATAATTGTTGCCGGAACATGGTCAACTACAGGATTTATGAAAGCTGTGCAAACTAGTTTTAAATAATCACCTAATAATTGATCTTATTCCTGAAAATAACGTCCTTTGTTTTGAAAATATTAAAAACA
>CAILTC010000247.1 GCA_903837025.1 uncultured Bacteroidota bacterium
GAAGTAGCAACTATAATCACCTGTCTATCGGTTACGTGTTCCGCTTGCGACTATAAATCGGAAGCTATAAATGCAGGAACTGCAGAATCATCGGCAACAATCAACAATTCCGAAGGTCCAGCTGGAATATCGATAGCTACTCCAAATTGAGTAGCTAATTGTTTTGCCACAGTTACAAACTGATTGCCAGGACCAAATATTTTATACACTGTTGGAATGGATTCTGTACCGAAAGTCATCGCCGCAATGGCTTGAATTCCTCCTATTTTTACTATTTTGGTAACACCACACAAATGAGCAGCATACAAAATGGCTGGATTTATATTTCCGTTTTTATCTGGTGGCGAACACAAAACAATTTCGTTACAACCAGCTATATTTGCAGGAACAGCAAGCATTAGCACTGTTGAAAACAAAGGTGCTGTTCCTCCGGGAATATATAAACCAATCTTTTGAATCGGTCGTTTTTCTTGCCAGCAATTAACACCTTCAATAGTTTCTACAACTACTTTAGCCGTTTTTTGAGCCGAATGAAATTTTTCGATATTTGATTTTGCTAATTGAATAGCACTTTTTAATTCTTGAGGAATTAATGCAATTGCTTGTTCGATTTCGGCTATCGAAACTTCGATATTTTCGAATTTTGCACCATCAAATAACGAAGTATATTTTGCAACTGCAACATCGCCTTTCTTTTGAACTTCCTTGAAAATTTCTTTCACGGTAAATTCAATATCATCAATGGTTTGTGTTGGTCTTTTTAAAATGTCGGACCACGTTTCTGGTTTTGGATTGAATATTTTGTTCATTATATTTTAATTTAAAGATTAAATGATTCAAAAATTGAAAGATTTCGATATTAATGACTTCTAATTTTTGACTTTATAAATCATACTTTACAATACCATTTTTTCAATTGGACAAACCAAAATTCCTTCGGCACCCGCTTCTTTTAATTGATCGATAACGTCCCAAAAGCTGTCTTTATCAATTACAGAATGAACGCTACTCCAACCTTCTTCGGCCAACGGCATAACAGTAAGACTTTTTAATACTGGTAGGATTTTACCAATAGCATCAATTTTATCATTAGGAACGTTCATCAAAATATATTTTGATTTTCGAGCTCTTAAAACGGATTGGATTCGGAATTGAAGCGTGTCAATTAATTTTTGAACTTCGGGAGTAACATTTGGTGAAACCGCTAAAACGGCTTCACTTTTGAAGATAACCTCTACTTCTTTTAGGTTGTTTTTAAATAAAGTACTTCCGCTAGAAACGATATCGACAATACCATCGGCAAGACCAATATTAGGTGCGATTTCAACCGAACCTGAGATTTGGTGAATATCCACTTTCATTCCATTAGCAGCAAAATATTCATTTACTGTGTTTGGATACGAAGTTGCAATACGCATTCCGTCTAAATCTTTTAAGGATTTATAATCGAAAGCTTTTGGCACAGCAACAGAAACTTTGCATTTTGAAAATCCCAATTTTTGGGCAACTATAATATTTTTTCCTTTTTCAACAAGAAGATTATCGCCAACGATAGCGGCATCTACAACGCCATCTATTAAATATTGAGGAATATCCGAGTTGCGCAAGAATAAAACCTCCAAAGGGAAATTTGTTGCTGCTGCTTTGAGTTGGTCGTTTCCGTTATCGATAGAAATTCCACAGTCTTTTAGGATTTGAATGCTTTCTTCGTTTAAACGACCTGATTTTTGAATTGCAATTTTTAAAGTACTCATTGGTGTTTTTTTTTTTATGTTTTTGTTGTTTACATTTTTTTGTTTGAATACAACAATTAGGAAATAAAAAACCCGTTTGATGTACTCAAACGGGTTTTAAAATATGATGATTTACA
>CAILTC010000248.1 GCA_903837025.1 uncultured Bacteroidota bacterium
AAACGATTAGTTTTTTCATCCATATAAAGGTAAACCAAATAGCGTTTTCCTTTTTCCATCGGGCGCGCTTGCTCTTTGAAGGGAACAAGAATATCTTTTTCCATTCCCCAATCCATAAAAGCCCCGACTTGGTTGACATAATTCACACGTAAAAGTGCAAATTCATTCAACAAAATATAAGGTTCAAGAGTGGTGGCAACGGGACGTTCTTCGTGATCTAAATAAACAAAAACGATGATTTCCTCACCTATTTCCCATTCATTAGGCACGTATTTATTGGGCAAAAGTATATCGTGAATTCCTTCGGGATCCGTGTCTGGAGTACCCAAAAACAACCCTACTTTTGTATCCCGTAATATAATTAGTGTATTGTATTTTCCTATTTCAATCATTTTATAGTAATTCTATTATTCTAAGTTGCAAATGTACGAATTAGGAATTGAATGTTTGATTTTTTAAATTTATACTATAAATTAACATACTATTTATTATTTTTTTTAAATTTGAAAATTGATAAACTTATATTTTTTTAATTATGTTGGATAAATTAATTGATATTTTAATTCTAATTTTAACTGGAGCAATTATTTTGTTTTTATCCATTCTGATTATTATTGTAATTATCAGAAAAGCTAAAAAAAGAATACGTCTAATTAGAAGAAAAAACGATCATAAAAGAAGAAAAAAAAATAGAGTAAAACAAACAGCCAAAATTACTGAACAGCCTAAATAATATAAAATTATTTAAACCATTTCTACTCTCTTATTCCAACTCCCTAAAATACTGCAACAAAATAGCATCATTCACTCTTGTTGGTGTAAAAATTTCTAAAATACAGGGTTTGTCATTTTGAGCATAAAAGCCTTTTAGACTTTTTGCCAAACTCGTTTCGTCACTTGCCGTAGCATATTCAAAACCATACATTTTTGCAAGAGGTTCGACCGTCAAACAATGTGAAGTTTCGAAAAACTGATTAAAAACGGGTGTTTCTTCGTGTCCGGGTAAAATTCTAAAAATACCACCACCACCATTATTAATTAGAATAATTTTGAAATTTTTCGGGATGTATTCATTCCACAATGCGTTGCTATCATACAGAAAACCAATGTCGCCCGTGATTAAAACCGTTTGTTTTTTATTAGCTACAGCCGCACCAATCGCCGTTGAAGTACTGCCGTCGATACCGCTTGTGCCTCGATTACAAAACACTTCAATCGAAGGATCAATAGCAAACAATTGAGCATATCGAATGGTAGAACTGTTACTTAATTGCAACATACATTCTTGAGGCAAACTTGGAATTATTTTGCCAAAAACCTTGAAATCGGAGAACGGAATTTTTCCTAAATAGACTTCATGTTTTGCCTCTCTCCATTTTGCTGTTTTTTGCAAACTAGCCTTATAATCACTTTGTATTGGAATTGTAAAAGGCAAAAATTGACTAAAAAAAGAATTAGGAGCCACTTGAAAATGCTGGGTCAAACAACCAAAAGTATCATAAGCGCGTAAGGGATCAATGTGCCAATGATGGACTGGCTTGTATTGGCGCAAAAATGCCTTTATCCTCTTAGAAACCACCATTCCGCCAAAAGTAAGGAGAATATCGGGTGCGAAATCTTCGAAATCTTGCTTCGAAAAAGGAGTAATTATAGTGTCTATATTATTTAGAAACGAAGGATGATGAAGGTTAGAAGGAGTCTCCGTCATCACCACAACCGAAGGATCATTCGCTAATAATTCGATTATTTCAGCATCGATTTCGTTGGGTTTGTTTTCGCCAACCAATATCAATTTCTTTCTTGAAGAATTCCAAATTGAGATAAATTCAGCATAATCCTCAATAGTTGTTGGCTCTTTTGCTGCTGCTAAATTCGAAATTGCAACCGAAACCTGTAATTGAGAAACAGTTTGATACAAAGGCTCCTCGAAAGGGGCATTAATATGCACTGGTCCTTTTTTCGCGAAAGCCATATTGATTGCCTGATTAATTTTCGAATCATTTTCAACACTCACTTCTTCGGTTAAATTGGCGTTATATAAAGAATGATTTTGGAATACATTTTCTTGTCTAATGGTTTGACCGTCGCCAATATCAATCTTGCTTTGAGGTCTATCGGCAGAGATTACAATCAATGGGATTTGGCTGTAAAACGCTTCGGCGAAAGCAGGATAATAATTCAATAATGCCGAACCCGAGGTGCAAACTACCGCAACGGGTTCCTGAATTTGCTGGCCAATTCCCAATGCAAAAAAAGCCGCACAACGCTCATCAGCAATACTATAGCAATTAAATTCGGGATTATTTACAAAACCTATTGTTAGAGGTGCATTTCTAGAACCAGGAGAAATTACGATGTTTTTTATTCCTTTGTCAAGGCAAATTTGGATAATGCTTTGCGCCAAAGGTATTTTAGGATAAATCATTCTTACTGTTAGAAATTAAAAGTTAGAAGTTAGAAGTTTCGCAACCTCAACCTAAATGCAAAGTTACAACCTTAGACTGTTATCCTACTTATAAATTCAAAGATTTTCCGTTGTGTTTTTTCATAAAAGGAATATATTTGTAAAAGTGTTTATTAATCAATAATCTAACTTTATGTTCCATAAAAGCACACGTATTCTTTGCCTATTATTCTTATTTATATATACCCAAAACGGAATTGCGCAAAACAATTTCAAATTTGACGATAGCGATTACCACATCATCATGAAGAAATCGGAAGCGGAACATAAACCTGTTTTTCTAATGATTTATGCTTCTTGGTGTCCGCATTGTGCTAAAATGAAAAAAGAGGTCCTTAATGATCCTTTGGTCACAAACTTACTAAGCAAAAATTATATTTGTGCTTGGCAAGATATTGATAAACCGGAAGGAAGTATGCTGAGGAAAAAATTTGATATTAGTTCGCTACCCACATTTATAATATTGGATTCTAATGAAATCGAATTATACCGATTGAATAATGAATACAAAACCAATGATTTTATTACTGAAATTAAAAACGCTTTAGACCCCAAAAAACAATTGCCTTATCTAAAAAATGAGTTCGTTAAAGATCCTAGCAATGCCGAAAAATGGATGAATTTCATGACTGTTTTGAAAAAAGGAAGAAAAAGAAGTTATTTATCTGAAACTGCCCATATCTATTTGGCCACTCAAAGCGATGCACAATTAGTTAGTGAAACGAATTGGAAAATAATTTCTAATGGCGTTACTGATATTTCATCAAGAGAATTTCAGTATGTTTTGAATCATCAAAAGGAGTTTGCAGCCATTTCATCCCCAGCAAGAGTAAATCGAAAAATAACAAATATTGTTACCGAATTACTCCAGCCTTATACTGAAAATGGGGACACCATTAATTATTTCAAAAAACGAGAAATTGCCAAAACAATCCGCAGCCAAAAAATTGATTCCTTAGTTTTTACGTATGATATCACCATTGCCGAAAGATATGGAAACTGGTCGTCTTATAGAAAAACGACAACTGAGTCAACGGAAAAATTGGCATGGAATAATGCTTCTCTTTTAAAAGAAATAGCAAAGAATTATTTGCAACACATTGCAGACATTCCGAGTTTGAAACAAGCTATAAAATGGACCATTCATTCTTTAGAATTAAATAATGCATTTGATGGAAATCTATTACTTTCCCAACTTTATTTAAAAATTAACGATAAAAAATCGGCAATTGAATATGCTCGAAAAGCCAAAGAAATCTGTACGGGCCTAGGGTGCAATTCGAAGAATATTGATGAATTATTCATAGAAATTAACATTAAAGAATAGAAAAGGCTATTTATATAATAAATGCCTCAAATTAACGAATTTTATTAAAATTACGAACCCTGTGAAATCTTGGTTAATTAAAAGAATGTTTTTCATTTTAAACCTTATTTTATTCAAAATATAACTTTATGAATATCAAAATTAGACCCTACAATACCAAAGATACTCAAGCTATTTTAGACATTCTGAACTACAATATTTTGCATTCGACTTCCTTATATGATTATAAAATTCGAAGTTATGAGCAACAAAAATCAATTTTAGAAGAAAAATTAAGCAAAGGTTTTCCTGTGATTGTTGCCGAATATGATGGAGAGCTAGCTGGTTTCGGGATGTATAGCGAGTTTAGGTTTCGAGAAGCTTATCAATTTACCGCTGAACATTCGGTATATGTCAATGCCGATTTTCAAGGTAAAGGCATTGGAAAAATAATACTTCAGGAATTAATTGATTTGGCTCGAAAACAAAAAATCCACACGATGATTGCCGTAATCGATTCGGAAAATCAAAACAGTGTATTATTTCACGAAAAGTTTGGTTTCGAAACCGTTGGTATTTTCAAGGAATGTGGTTTTAAATTTGATCGATGGTTGAATACCGTTTTTATGCAATTGCTACTAAAATAAAAGCGTTCTTTGCACAATAATAGAATTGCATAAATTTCATGGACTACACCTTACTTTCTTCGCCATTACAAGGATTTACCGACTTTCGTTTTAGAAATGCCCAAAACAAGATTTTTGGAGGAATTGACACTTTTTATTCACCTTATATTCGGTTAAATGGGAAGCTGGTCATAAAACCCTCTTATGAAAGAGATTTACTTCCGGAGAACAATTTAGGCTTAGAAGTGATTCCGCAAATTATTACCAACGATGCCGATGAATTTTTATTTGTGGCCAAATATGTTCAAGAATTAGGTTACAAGGAACTGAATTGGAATTTAGGTTGCCCCTATCCTATGGTTACAAAATGCGGCATGGGTTCTGGTCTAATTAGCAATCCCGAGAGAATCAACGCAATCCTGAACAAAGTGCATTCAGAATCGGATATCATTGTGTCTATGAAAATGCGTTTGGGCTACGATACAACCGAAGAAATTCTTGACGTTTTGCCCATTCTAGACACCTACCCGATTAAGAATATCGCTATTCATGCTCGCATTGGCAAACAACTTTACAAAGGTGGTGTTCATCTTGACGCTTTTGAGCAATGTATCGAAAACACGAAACATAAATTATATTATAATGGAGATATTACTTCGGTGGCCAAATTTCATGAAATGCAACAACGTTTCCCTACAATAGACCACTGGATGATAGGACGTGGTTTGATTTCTGATCCTTTTTTACCCAGTATGATTCGGAATAATTCGGCAGAATATCCAGCCAATAAAATGGAACTATTTAGAAAATTCCACGATACACTTTACGAAATTTACAGCGAATCTTTATCGGGATCGACGCATATTTTATTAAAAATGTATCATTTATGGGAATACTTTTCGGCTACATTTTCGAATCCGCACAAAGTATTAAAGCAAATAAAAAAAGCGCAAAGTATCCGAAATTATGAAGCCGCTATTGCTGGTATTTTTAAAAACGAGAACTAATTATAAACCATAAAAGGCATATAAGTTTCATTTAAGGATTCCTCTTATATGAAACTTATATGCCATATGGTAAAAAAAAATTAATATCACCCCTTAATCCAATTTACGATTTCAGGATCTGTTGGTAATGTTTGTGGTTTTATTACTTTTACCAATTCGCCTTTTTCATTGATTAGGTATTTTTGAAAATTCCATTCTACTTCCGAATCTTGCAATCCATTTTTCAATTTTTGCGTAAGAAATTGATATACTTTGTGCATATCGCTTCCTTTTACCGAAATTTTGCTCATCATTGGGAATGTAACTCCGTAATTCAATTGGCAAAAAGTTTCGATTTCCTTGTTAGTTCCTGGCTCTTGGGACGCAAAATTATTGGCTGGAAAGCCTACAATTATAAAATTTTTGTTTTTATATAATTTGTAAATCGCTTCTAGATCTTTGTATTGTGGTGTTAATCCACATTTTGAAGCCGTGTTAACGATCATGATTTTTTTACCTTTTAGAGAAGCAAAATCAAATTGTTTTCCGGATAAATCTTCTACTTTAAACTGATAAATGGTTTTTTTTTCCATGGTTGATTGATTTTTTTTATTTTGCGCTTGGCTTTGAATTGTCACTAAAAGGAAAATTCCACAAGCAATACAAATTAGGTTTTTCATAAGATTGATTTTCTTGTAAATATAGAAAGTTTTATTTTGAAACGTTTGTTAATGTATTGGTAAATAATGTGCATAAAAAAGGTTCAACTTTGTCGTTGAACCTTTTTATGTTGTGTTTAAATCGGGGGTTGCAAACAATAATCAGCAGTTGCAACTTTCGAAAATTAACTTTTATTAAAAACTCCTAACAGCACGAACATTTTGAAGACCTGCTTTTACACCAAAAACATTATCATAATACTGTTGAATACCATTATTAAAAAATTGACCCCATGAGTAGTTATCATCATAAGGGGATGTACCTTCCGAAGAGCTCCAATAAAAACCATCTGAAAAACCACCTATTAACTCTTTGTTTAAGTAGAGTGTATTTAGTTCATCTTTGCTAGGCAAGTACCAATCCGAAAAACCACCACCGTCATAGGATTGTGCAATTTGAGCAGCAATAACAGGTGTTCCTGAGCAAGTATCAATTAATGCAGCTGTATTACCATTACCTGAACCTATATTTGTAGATGCAATTCCAGTTATATTACTCATACACCCCCAGGCAGCAGCAGAGGATTGGTCACTAGTGGCTGCTATTAGACCATGAGTTACATTCGGAACATACCTATCATCGCCCGGTTGAAAAATATAAGCTACAATTCCCCCTCCGTAACTATCACCCACAGCTTTAGTTGGTACAATAGTAGCTATACAACCAACCATATTCGTCCATTTTGATCCGTTATATACTTGCAATTCTCCTTTTGCGCCACAATTAGTACACCATACTACCAATCCGGCAACAGGCGTAGCAATAGCGACTTTTTCATCATTAGTCATACGAGGAGGTAAAAATCCTTTTAAAGTTGATTTCACTTCTAATTGCGCAGAAGGCTCTATGTTTTCTGTCGCAACTCCAATTCCCACTTGGGCTTGAGTCATTAATGCAGTTAAAAACAAAATAATTGTAATTGATTTTTTCATATATTATATTTATTTGTAAACAAGTCGTATTCGTTAAATTTGAAATAATAGCAATCTATTTTTAGTAATTACAATAGTATATTAGCCTATACCATATCAAGACATTATTTTTTCATAGAATGCTGTTTTTTTTTGTAAATATAGAAAGTTTTATTTTTAAATTTTCGTTATGTATCAGTAAATAATTTGCAAAAAAAAGGTTCAACTTACGCTGAACCTTACTTTATATAATGTGAAAAATCTACTTCTTGTAATACTTCCTATATTTTGGATACGTAATTGCTCCAAAAAAGGCTATTGTTCCTAAAGAAATCCATATCCAGCTCAAAGAATGCGCTTCGCCACTTGCGTAAGAATGCAATCCTACCAAATGGAAATTTACTCCATAATAAGTAAACAAAATAGACACGAAAGCAAAAATACTCATTAAGTTAAAAACCCATTTCCCTCTTAAAGCAGGTACAAAACGAGAGTGTATCACAAATGCATAAACCATGATGCTAATCAATGCCCAAGTTTCTTTTGGATCCCATCCCCAGTAGCGTCCCCAACTTTCGTTAGCCCATTGTCCGCCAAGGAAATTCCCGATGGTAAGCATAATCAATCCAACGGTCAAAGACATTTCGTTGATGTACGTTAGCTCTTTAATATTCAAAAGCATTTTAGGTCTATTTTTTTCGTTGGTAAACAAAATCAATAGTAACGAAACCGTTCCTAAGATCATTCCCAAAGCAAATGGACCATAACTCGCCACGATTATTGCCACGTGAATCATCAACCAATACGAATTTAGTACCGGTTGCAAATTGCCAATTTCAGGATCAATCCAGTTCATATAAGCCGCCAATAATATCATTGATGTTACAAAAGCAGAAGAAGCGACAGTCAATTTTGATTTTATATCGAAAGCCAAACCAAAAAACATGGTTGCCCAAGCCACATATATAATCGATTCATAAGCATTACTCCATGGTGCGTGACCCGAAATATACCAACGCGCAATTAATGCTGCCGTATGCAAAGCAAAAAGCACCGCAATTATAATATGCATCGAATTGACCAAAACGTTCAATACTTTTCTTTCTTTGAATATTTTAAGGATCGTAAATAACAACATAAAAATGGCCGCAAACATATATAAATAAGGTAGTTTCTGAAAAACATCATATTTATTATATAAAATTTCGGAAGTTATTTTTTGCTCGGTTGGTCTTACTTTGCTTCCAAATTTTTTCTGAAAACCATTGATACTTTCTAATAATTCGTTGGCTTGCTTATAATCATGCGAAGTTGACGCAGTGTTTAAAGAGTTAAAATACAATGGTAGAATACTCGAAGTATAAGTCGCAACCATTCCTTTTAAAGCAAATTTACCTAATTCTGGATACGAGGCCCATTTGTTATTGGCATCATTCGGAATTGGAAAAATTTTCAAAATACTTCCGCTCAAGGCGTCATTCATCAAATTTACTTTTTTATCGGTTTCGATAAAATCCTTTTCAAATTGGTTTGGATTGGCGTTTTTAAAAGCTTCATCTAAATATTTCGACAATTTATAATTTCCGTCTTTATCGAAAAAGTCAATAAATGCAGCATATTTTGCTTCATTTTTTATTCCAATAATTTTACGAATACTATCATTTCCCGCTTTGATATAAATCATCGGAATACGAATCCAAGTATTCCCATCAGCGGTCATAGACAAAAATACTTGATCGGAGTTCAAGTCATTATAGGTGTCTTTATGGCTTACTTTTCGCAACAATTCAGACGAAAAAGTATTAATCGGTTTCATTCTTCCGCCAGCATCCTGAACAATTAATCGTCCAAATATGGCAGCGTGAGATTCAGGAACCTTCGTTTTTTCGATTATGGAATCTAATTGTTTCACTGTTAAAACGTGACCGTTGTGATTTTGGGCGAAAGCACCAAAACTTAAAAATAAAACTAATACTGCCAATAAATTTTCTTTTTTTATTTTCACCACTTCTAGTTTCCTTTTCAAATCGGCAAAGCGAGAATGCTTAGTAAAAAGTATGGCAAGCATGGCAAAAAATAACATGAAATAGCCAATATAAGTAATCAATGTTCCCCAATAATCATGGTTTACAGATAAAACAGTTCCTTTTTCGTCAGGATCGAACGAAGATTGAAAAAATCGGTATCCTTTATAATCCAAAATATTATTCATAAAAATTCGGGCATCAAATGGTGTTTTTCCATCTTTTACCGTTACTTGACTTTCAAACGAAGAAAAACTTTTTTCGGTTCCTGGGTATTTTTTGGCAATAAAATCGTTCAGTTTTATGCTAAAAGGTAAAACATAAGCTTTGCTTCCATAATAAAAAGTATAGTCTAATTTTCCGATTTTCACCGATTTCGATTCGCCTGTTTTTCCTTTTGTCCCCACCAAAGTCACCTTTTTTTCTTGGCCTTCGGCTATTAATTTAAGTACCAAAGCATCATTGCTGCCTTTGGCTTTATAATCATTTTTCGATTCGTAACCAATAACACCTTTTGCAGCAGGATCAGGAAACACAAAACGCATATCGCCAATACTATACAAAGATCGCATCATCAAAGGTTGCACATCATCTTTGGTCACTTTCCCTTGCAATTTGTCGGCCATACGCATAAATTGACCTTCAAATGGAGTTTGAATTGTTGAAACATCGCCTTTTAGAGTAATATTTATAGCACCAGCAACATATTTATTTAATGAAAAAAGCACGTTGTGAATATTTTGCAATTCGCCTTCTTTCAAGAAATGTTCTACACGTCCTGCATCACCAGCTTCGACTACTTTAAAATACAAGCTTCCTTTGGCATCGGGCTGAATGACTTGCTTTGCCCCCATAATAAAATTATCATATTTCACCTCGAAATTTGTGGTATCAAAATGATCCGAAATAGAAAAATTATTATTGGTAACGGGCGAAAATCGTACGTTTTTCTCGAAAACTCTTCGTTTCAATTCCCCTTGGTATTGACCATCAACAAAAATGGTAAGGTACATTTTATCGGAATAAAATTGATTTTCGGTTGCGCCTTCGCGAATCGGCATCATCCCTTCATAACTGATATATCGGGTGATGAAAGCGCCTGCGATAATAAAAACAAAAGCCAAATGCAGCAAAAGAGTTGCCCATTTTTCTTTTCTTAATAAATTATATCGTTTAATATTTCCGATAAAATTGATCATAAAAACCAACATAATTCCTTCAAACCACCAGGCGTTATAAACCCAAATCCGAGCTGTATCGGTATTGTATTTGCTTTCTATAAATGTTCCTGTAGCCATTGCAATTGCGAAAGTCAGGAAAAGCATCGCCATCAATCGTGTTGAGAATAATATGGAAAATAATTTCTTAATCATCTGTAAAAATTTACGTTTTATAAAGTGGTGCAAAAGTACTCAAAATTGTTGACTTTTAGAATTTGGAAATTGTTAATTTAATCCAAAATTAAGGTTTAAACATTATATTTAATTGATAAATATCCTTTCAAATTCCAATTAAATTACAGTGCATGTATTTTGGCTTTTTTTACTAATTTTGCCAAATGATTCAAATAGTAATTATCGGTTCTGGAAATGTTGCGCAACATTTGATTTCGGCTTTCGCCAAAAGCAACGAAATAGACCTAGTACAGGTGTTTTCTCGACAAAAAGAAAGCCTCACTCCTCTATTAGATCCGAATAAAATAACTACAAATTATACTGATTTGGCGGAAGCCGATCTTTATATTATTTCGGTTTCTGATGATGCAATCGCCTCTGTTTCCTCCAAATTACCTTTCGAAAATCGTCTTGTTGCACATACTTCGGGTAGTGTTCCTTTAGACTCTTTAGACAAAAAGAACCGAAAAGGTATTTTTTATCCACTTCAAACCTTCACCAAAGGCAAAGAAGTTGATTTCAGCCCAATTCCGTTTTGTCTGGAAAGCGAAAACGAGAAGGATTTTGAATTATTAGAAAAAGTGGCCAAAACGATTTCCAATAACGTATTCAAAAGCGACGAAAAACAACGAAAAGCATTGCATATTTCGGCAGTTTTTGTCAATAATTTCGTGAATGAAATGTACCGAATTGGCAATGAAATTTGCGAAGAAAATAAAATTCCGTTTGGAATCTTAAAACCATTAATTTTGGAAACCGTGAATAAAGTAATGACGCTTTCGCCAGAACAAGCGCAAACGGGACCCGCAAAACGCAACGATACACAAACAATCAAAGCGCATTTGGATTTTTTATCCAATGAAAATCACACTACAATCTATAAAATACTAACCCAATCTATACAAAATAATGGCAAAGAGTTATAAAGAAATAATGAACGATATCACCACATTTATCTTCGATGTTGATGGTGTACTTACAGACAGTTCGGTTTTTGTAACCAATGAAGGTGAGATTCTAAGAACGATGAACATTCGCGATGGCTATGCCCTGAAAGCAGCCGTAGAAAGCGGTTATAATGTTTGCATTATTTCGGGCGGAAGCAACGAAGGAGTTCGTATCCGATTGAGAAATTTAGGCATAACCGACATTCATTTAGGAACGCCAGACAAAGTCGAAACATTCAAGGAATATGTAGAACTTTATGATATCAATCCCGAACAAGTCCTTTATATGGGGGATGATATTCCTGATTATCATGTGATGAAATTGGTAGGATTACCTACTTGCCCGCAAGATGCAAGTCCCGAAATTAAGAAAATCGCCACCTACATTTCGCATAAAAATGGCGGAAAAGGTGCTGCGCGCGAAGTCATTGAACAAGTGATGAAAGTTCAAGGAAAATGGACGATGCACTTTGACGGAAAACTAGATTAAAATCATTTTAAATGTTGAATTTTAAATAAATTAAATGCTTTCCATTTTAAAACTCATTCGATACCAAAACCTAATCATGCTAGCATTTATGCAGCTTATTTTTAGATACGGTTTTTTGAAATTACAAAACATCCCTTTGGCTTTGGCCGATTGGCAATACGGAATTTTAGTTTTGGCAACGACTTGTATTGCTGCCGGTGGTTATATCATCAACAATATATATGACGTAGCAGCCGACACCGAGAACAATCCCGAAAACGTGATTATTGGCCAATCCATTTCCGAAACTCGGGCATATAATTTTTACATTGGTTTTACCGTAATTGGCGTTGTCTTGGGCTTTTATTTATCGAATGTAATTGAAAAACCCAGTTTTGCATCGCTATTTATAATCATTGCAGCAACCCTTTATTTTTATGCCACGAGTTTAAAACAAAGCTTGCTTATAGGCAATATCGTAGTGGCTTTATTACTTTCGTTTACCGTTCTAATCATTGGATTATTCGATTTATATCCGGTCACTTTTGATGAAAATAGACCTATAATGGGATTACTTTTTGGAATACTGCTGGATTATGCAGTATTTGCTTTTATACTCAATTTTATTCGGGAAATTGTCAAAGATTTAGAAGATGTAAATGGGGATTACTCCCAAGGAATGAACACTTTGCCCATTGCCATTGGCGTAAAGCGAGCTACAAAATTGGTGTTTGCACTTAGTTTCATCCCTATAATTTGTATTCTTTATTACATCAATCAATACATTTTTGCAAGTGGTTTATACCTAAGTACCATATTTGGATTGGTATTTATAGCAGCTCCGCTTATTTATTTCACAATTAAAATTGGTTCCTCTACCACAAAAAAAGAGTTTCATTTCTTGAGTACCCTTCTCAAATGGATCCTCTTTTTTGGAATGCTTTCGATTGTTGTAATTAGCCTTAATATGAAACACAATGCTTAAAAATAAATTAAACAAATACCGCCTGATTCTAGCTTCGGGATCGCCAAGACGTCAACAATTTTTCAAGGACTTAGACCTTGATTTTGAAATTAGACTGAAAGAAATCGAAGAAATTTTTCCGCCCCAATTAAAAGCTGCAGAAATCACCAACTATTTAGCTGAATTGAAAGCAAGTGCTTTTGAGGGCGAATTGAAAGCCAATGAAATTCTGATTACCAGCGACACCATTGTTTGGCACAACAACAAGGCTTTGGGCAAACCAAAAGATCCGCAAGACGCTTTTGGTATTCTAAAATCATTATCGAATGC
Organism: uncultured Bacteroidota bacterium; assembly: GCA_903837025.1. Classification (GTDB taxonomy): domain Bacteria; phylum Bacteroidota; class Bacteroidia; order Flavobacteriales; family Flavobacteriaceae; genus Flavobacterium. The sequence continues at coordinate 13,142 of CAILTC010000248.1, forward strand.
CACTCACGAAGTCATCACCTCGGTTTGTTTTAAAACCAATACTAAATCAACGGTCATTCACGAAATTACCAAAGTGACATTCAACGAATTAAGCGATGAGGCCATTCGCTATTATTTAGAAAATTACAAACCTTATGACAAAGCGGGTGCTTATGGCATTCAGGAATGGATTGGTTTTGTTGGAGTTTCAAAAATCGAAGGTTCTTATGCCAATGTTATGGGAATGCCAACGGATAAAGTTTTCGAATATTTGAATAACTTGCCCTAAAAAACACTTTCGGAAGTGGTAATTATATAAGAATCAAAACGAATTCTATAACTTATACCACCAAATAATTTTCATATTTGCTTATTAAAATATTAAAGAATTTTGCGGTTTTTTAACCCCATTTTAATACCAAATAGGAAATGTCTAGCACAATAAAAATCCCTTTTTACATCAAGCTATCGTATAGTATGATTAGTTTGATTGCTATTACCTATATTTTCTATATAGGCAGTAATATTCTTGTACCCATATTATTGGGCTTTATATTTGCAGTGCTAGTATTGCCTATTGTTCATTTTTTGGATCATAAATTACATTTTCCAAATGTTTTATCTTCAACGATAGCTGTAATTATTTTTGTGACTTTTATTTTAGGAATATTTGCATTCTTATCCTATCAAATTAATGATATCGTAAATGATTTTGCCGAAATAGGAAAAGCAATTACTGTTTTTATAGATAAAATTCAACACTATATTCGAACTACTTTCCATATCAGTTTATGGGAACAAAGAAAATACATTGATGATATGACACAAGATTCGGTTACAAAAGGTCCTTATACCATTGGCACAGCCCTACTTTCTATTACGGATACAATTTTGAACATTGCCTTAATTCCCATTTATACCTTCTTAATTCTTTTATATAGAAATCATTTTATATTGTTTTTGACAAAATTATTCCGAAAAGAGTATCATGCAAAACTACAAGAAATCCTAACTCAAATAAAAGGAACTGTACAAGGTTATGTTTTAGGTTTAATTATAGAAATGATTACAGTTTCAGTATTAACAAGCATTGGTCTGTATTTTATTGGTGTTAAATATATCATCTTATTAGGTCTAATTACAGGAATATTAAACCTCATACCCTACATCGGGATACTAGTTGCGGGAGTTTTAACTATTATATCATCCTTGTCGGCTACTACCGAAATATCACTGGTTTTAGGTGTGATTATTGTCAATATCATCGTACAAATAATTGATAATAATATTCTTGTTCCAATGATTATAAATACAAAAGTTCAAATAAATGCCTTTGTTTCGATTATTGGGATAATTATAGGAGGGCAAATCGCAGGAATCGCAGGAATGTTTTTGGCTATACCAATATTAGCCATTATAAAAATTATTTTCGACAGAATAGAAGCTGTTGAAGCTTGGGG
>CAILTC010000249.1 GCA_903837025.1 uncultured Bacteroidota bacterium
CTCACCCCAACGTGCAGCTGGCGTTCTGCTGATGATAAACTCATTAAATGGGTGTCCATCAACACGAATTGGTTCCGTTTGTTTAGTTGCAAAATAACCTGGACCAATTCCGTTTGTTTGAATATTAAATTTGGCCCATTCGGTAGCCATATTTTTAGTAAGCATTTTCAAGCCCCCTTTTGCAGCAGCATAAGCACTTACAGAATCTCTTCCTAATTCGCTCATCATAGAACAAATATTGATGATTTTTCCACCACCGCGTTGAATCATTCCTTTGGCTACATTTTTAGAAACGATAAAAGGGCTAATTAAATCTACAGTAATTACTGCTGTAAAATCTTCCACTTCCATTTCGATAATTGGTGTTCTTTTGATAATTCCTGCATTGTTGATTAAAATATCGATAGGACCAACTTCTGCTTCAATCTGTTTTATACTCGCAATAACCGCTTTTTCGTCCGTTACGTCAAAAAGATAACCATAAGCCTCAATTCCTACAGATTTATATTCTGCAACTGCTTTATCTACTGCTTCTTGTGAGGAACGATCATTTATAACAATTTTCGCACCTGCATGTCCAAGTCCTTTGGCCATAGCCATTCCAAGACCATGAACGCCTCCTGTAATAAGTGCAGTTTTTCCGGTTAAATCAAATAGGTTTATTGACATTTTATATATATATTTAAATTAATAATTTTTAAATTGGGTTATCTTAATTCCGTTATTTTACAAATATCCATATCGCCGTAGTCCAAATTCTCGCCGGCCATTCCCCAAATAAAGGTATAATTGCTAGTTCCAGAACCCGAATGTATTGACCAAGGTGGAGAAATTACCGCTTGGTGATTATTCATCCAAATATGTCTTGTTTCCTGTGGTTCGCCCATAAAGTGGCATACCGCTTGATTTTCTGGAATGTCTAAATAAAAATACACTTCCATTCTACGATCGTGAACGTGCGCTGGCATTGTATTCCAAACGCTTCCCAGTTTTAATTCGGTCATTCCCATTTGCAATTGACAAGTGGTAACAATTCCGCCAATAATCATTTGATTTACTGTGCGGTGATTGGCCGTTTCCATTGTTCCCAATTCCAATTTATTAGCTTCCGCTAAGCTTACTTTTTTCGTTGGATAATTAGTGTGAGCAGGAGCCGAATTCAAATAATATTTAGCTGGATTTTTTGCATCATCGCTTTTAAAGATAACCTCTGCATTTCCGCTTCCGATATATAGCGCATCTTTGAAACCTAATTCATAAGAAACTCCTTCGACAACAACAGAACCATTTCCTCCAACATTTATAATTCCCATTTCTCTTCTATCTAAAAAATTAGGCATTTTTAAAACGTCAATTGTTTCCAATTTCAATGGTGATAAAGGCACGGCAGAACCTGCAATATAACGGTCATAATGAGAATAGGTAAGCGTGATTTCACCTTCTTCCATCAAGTTATCAATTAAGAATTCTTCTCTTAATTGTTTTGTGCCATATTGTTTTACTGCTTGCGGGCTTGAAGCATATCTTGAGCTATATTTTGTCATAATAAAATTGAGTTATGTAATCGATTGCACAAATATACTTTTAATTATTTTAATTTCTATTTTTTTTATTAATTTTTTAAATGGATGGTAAAAAAAATACTAATTACAATTTATTACAGCTATTTTTAATGTATTGTAGAATAGTATCATAAAGTAATAATTTCGAATATAAATCTTATATAGTACCAATAATTCGATCCATTATCCAGCTTGTATGCAAGCCCGATTCTCCTAAAGAAGGATGAATTTTATTCCCTAATAAATGTTCTCTAATATTTTCAACATGATACAGCTGAATATTTTCAGGATGCTTTATCAAAAATTCGGTTTGCTCCTTTTTATTATATAATAAAAGTGGTTTTTCGTCGAAAACTGAAAAAACTATCTTACCAGTACTTCCGAAAATTTCGACTTTATCTTGGCGATCCTCACAACCAAAATTCCAATTTCCTGTTCCTGTAACTCCAGATTCGTGAATCCAACAAGCAGTTATCGCATCTTTAGCCGAATACAATCCTTGTTGATTACTACTAAAACCGGACGCTTCTTTTACTTTTCCCAATAAATGCACAAACAAATCTAAGCCATGACTGGCTAAATCATCAAAATAGCCTCCTTTAGCCACATTCGAATCGGTTCTCCAATTGTAAACACCTGACAAATCAAGTGCTGATGGCGGTTTGCTTAATTGCCAATTTATATGCCGAATCTCTCCTATTTCATTGGCGTCAAGCCATTTTTTTATTTGATTAAATCGAGGCAATGACCGTCTATAATAGGCTATAAATAATGGAATTTCTTTTTCCTTGAAAGCATTATAAATTGACAAACTATCTTTATAACTAGGCGCCATTGGTTTTTCGATGCAACATGGTTTTCCAGCCAAAGCCACTTTAAGCGCATACAGTTTATGAGAATCTGGAGGCGTTGCAATATAAATAGCATCAATTTGAGAGTCGTTAATCAAGCTATCTGCATCTGAATACTGTTTCGAAACACCATGTCTTTTCGCATAATCGGCACATTTTACCGCATCACGACGCATCACAGCCGAAAATTCAAATCCCTTCGTTTTTTGGTAAGCAGGACCACTTTTCACTTCGGTAACATCACCACAACCTATTATTCCCCAGCGAATTATTTTAGAATTATTATTCGTCATTTATTTAGATTTAAAAGCCTTACATTCAATAAATATTGAAACTTTATTAATTATGCGAATCAAGAGTTAAATTCATACCTTTCTAAGGACTCAGCGCAGACCTTACAGGTTTTAAAAACCTGTGAGATCTAATTCGTAGAATATCAGGATTTTATTTCAACCCTTGATTCGCATTAATTATAAAAATAGTACACATATTCAACTATACAGTCACACTACTAATTTACAAATCTGTAATCGGGCTGTGTTTAGGCACTAACATTTTCATCACTATCCAAGCAAATAAATAAGCACTTGCACATAATGCAAACATTATTGCATAAGCTGTTTGAACATGATTTTGAACTATTGCTTCTGCGGCATCGCCAACTAAATTTTGAGCAGCTGCTGCAGCTTCGCCAATACCTTTGTAATGATCGGTCAAACGACCCGCGAATTGTTGAACCAATACACCACCAATTCCACCGGCAAGACCACCAATACCAGTTATAGAACCAACCGTTTTTTTGGGAAACATATCCGAAACTGTAGTAAATAAATTAGCAGACCATGCTTGATGTGCTGCTGCACCTATACAAATTACGATTAATGCATAAATATATGCGTTTCCCCCAAAATGTTTTACATTTCCTAGATATGGAGTAAGAACTAATAACAGAGGTAGAACTGCAATTAACAACATAGCAGTCATACGAGCTTTATAAGCTTCCATACCTCTATTCATGAAAAACATTGGGAAACCACCTCCTGAAACACTACCTACAATCGCAACACCATAAACTGCAAATAAAGGAAGCATAATGTCGTGGCCTTCCATATTGAATTGTTGTTTCATAAAATCAGGCAACCAGAACAACAAGAACCACCAAACACCATCAGTCATAAATTTACCAAAAATAAAAGCCCATGTTTGTTTATAAGCAAACAAACGATACCAAGGAGATTCAGTCGCTATTTCATTTTCGTCAGATTCCAAAATAACTACATCATCGCTATGAATATAATCGTATTCCGCTTTAGAAAGACGCTTTTGTTTTGCAGGTGTTTCATATAACCAAAACCAGAAAAACAACCAAATTAAACCAACTGCACCTGTAATAATAAAAGCCATTTGCCAGCCTTTTATAGCACCATCAAACCAAACAGTGTAAGCAATAGCAGGTACAGCCAAGGATGCAATCATAGCACCTACATTAGAACCAGAGTTAAAAATACCAATAGCTAGCGCACGTTCTTTTTTAGGAAACCATTCGGCAATAGTTTTATTTGAAGCTGGAAAATTTCCTGCTTCGCCAATACCAAATAAGGAGCGAATTGCTGCATGAACCATTGCCATACTTCCTGCAAAAGCGTTTAAAACTCCAAAAAGTGACCATATAATCAATGAATAAGCCAATCCTAATTTTGTACCAATTTTATCGATAACGAATCCTGCAAAAAATGTCATTAATGCATAAAATCCAGTAAATAATGAAGTGACAAGCGCAAAATCAGTATTGGACCAATTCAAACCTCCTTCGGCTAAAGGTTTTGAAAACAGTGGTTTCAGGTATCCTATAACCTGACGATCCATATAATTGATGGTAGTGGCAAAGAAAAGTAAACCTACTATTGTCCAGCGGTAGTTTCCAACTGATTTATTGGTATCATTCATGATTTTTATTGATTTTGGTTATTATTGGTTAAAAATAATTACAATTAAGTTGTATTAAAAAATAAATAGTAATCGATTAATGTAATCGATTACACAAATATAGTTTTAATATATACAAATGCAACTAATTTCAATAAAAATTGCATTTACAGTATTAATATATCTAAATAATTACCTAAAATTTGTATTTGTTTTTTCGATTATTAAAAAAATATAATTCCAATTAATCCATATGAAAAACTTCTTTTAAAGAACTGGAAACTGGTGAATTATCTGGATTTGTATCCATAATATCAGCCATATAAGCCCACCATTTTTTTACAATAGGATGATTGGGTAAATAATCATTATCGAAACCTTCGTTCACTTTTTGAAAGGCAAAAAGGGTCAGCGTTTCTTCATCCAAGAATATCGAATAGTCCTGAATTCCTACATCAGAAAGTAAGGTTTGTAATTCGGGCCAAATTTCATCGTGGCGTTTTTTGTATTCTGCTTCGAAACCCGGTTTCAATTTCATTTTAAAAGCATTTCGGTAAGTTGTATTTTTCATTTTTTTGTATGTTTTAGATTAATTCGTACTGGTTTATCTCGATTGCAACTAATTTCGCCATTGCTATATTCTAATTCTGCCACTTGTATAGAACTTCGTCTTGTTTCATAATTATCTTTTCCTTTATTTTCTGGAGTGCGCCCAGGATGGGTAAAATAAAAAATATAAGCTTTGTCACCACTGACAATAACATCTGGATGTCCGCCCATTACTTTATCATCTTCACCAATTCCGGGAATTTGTAAAATATTTTTTTCTTGACGATTCCAATTCAAAAAATCTTTGGATGAATAGACACTTAAACCGTTCCAAGAATCGGTTATCAACCAGTTTTTTCCTTTCCATTGAAATACTTTTGGACCTTCGCCACGCTCCTTTATTATTTTTTTTCCACTATCAACCCAATTATAAAGATCGGAACTATCTGCATAATAAATCGATTTATCCTCTTTCTCATTGTTGTAAAACATGCGCCAAGTACCGTTTGACAAACGAATTACAGAGGCATCAATACAACGCTCCGAAGCCAAATTTAATTCCGATTGAAAATCCCAATCAATCAAATTTTTGCTCGTCAAATGAATTATAGTACGCGGATGATGCCAATCTTCAAAAACACCGGGAACAATTGTTAGGTACATGTGATAGGTGTTTTTGTATTTAATTACATCCGGAGCCCAGTAAGTAACATCTTTAAGCACGTAGTTAATATTGCAATTGACTTTGTATTTCCAATGCGCACCGTCCGATGATTCTGCAATGCCTATAGGAGTTCTATGAACCCAGCTTACTCCATTGCCACCAATATTCGCTCTTCGATTGGTATAATACATGAACCATTTTTTCTCTTTCTGATTCCAAATCAAAGTTGGATCCGCAGCACCATCAAAAATAGGATCCCGAAATAAAGGTTTGTCGGCGATATTTTTTTTTGCCGCTTTTTGATTGGATTGTGCAAAAAGAGGCAGAAATAATAGAAACGCTAGTATTATAAATAGCAATTTCGATTTATTGTTTGATTTTCTCATGTTTTAATTTCTAAGGCATTTTTTGTAAACCTTCCCATTTAACCGTCCAAGTTCCATCTTTCGGGAAGCCTGGATTTTCGCTAACACTTCCTTCCCATCCGGCGCACATCATGGCAACGGCTGTTAATAAACCACCATTTCCAGGCAAGTAAATAGGTAAACGCCCTTCTTGAAAATTATGTCCGTTTTTTAAATAGGTATTGGTTTGAACCTTCATAAACAAGGCGTCCAACGCTTTGTCTGGCATTCCCAAACGGGCTGCTGCCATCGCTGTCATAGGAAAATCCCAACCCCAAGTTTTCTCCCAAGACCAAGTTTTCCAAATCAAATTGAAAGTATTTTTCATAATATCTTTATTCAATAAAGAGGTTTCAGGCAGCATTCCAAAAGTCCCCAAAACAGATGGATGATCGGTTTTAAACTCCGGATTTGTATACGAATCTTTGGCGCTTTCAGTTGCCAAATAAACATCATCTTGAACAGGTAGAATGGATAATTTTTCAACAACAGCACTCCATTTTGAAGGCGTTTTTTCCTGTAATCGTTCTTTCCATTTTATAGCCGTATTCAATGCCCAGTTCCAATACGCCAATTCATAAGTAGGATTAAATGTTTCCATTGCTTTGAAGCGTTCTTGAGCAGGAATCACACCTGGGCCTAATTCGTATCTATCTTTTTCGGCATTATAATGCGCGAAAGATGCCATGAAATCTGCCGTGGCAAAGACCTCTTTTTTATATTTTTCTAAGGTTTCTTTTGTGGGATTCGCTCGATAAACTAATTCGGCAAATGTTATAAAATGGGGCTGTTGCCAAATTAAAAAAGAACCTATCGAGGATGGACTTTCATTACCTTCAGGGTCGATCATTTTTTGCCAACGAACACCTTCAAAACCTTGTCTTTTGGCAATATTAGCGGCTTTGTCAAAAACTTTTTCATACCAAGGAAGGCTTTTTTCCAATAGCGATGCTCTTCCCCACAAGGCAAAATGCACACCGTGCCACCAGTGCATTTCTAGGTGAGGTTTTCCATACCAACTGTTAAATGTAAGTCCGGTTTCTTGTGGAGGCATCGTACCGGAACATTGCAATTTCGTAAGGTATTGCGAAAGAACAACTCGGCGTTCTAGTTCACTTGCGCGCGAATCTGTACTTCCTGAAAAGTCTATTGCGCCACCACTTTTCCAGAAATTTTCCCAACCTTCGACGCTGCTTTTTTCAGCAGTGGAAAAGGAAGGAATCGCTGCAATATTTTTATTTTTGAAGGAACAACTAAAAGAAAACGAAGCTGTTTTTGAAGGGGATAAAATATAATAATTAGCTTCTTTCTCGCTTATTTTTGCGTTTCCTTGCCATGATAATCCGATGTGATAAGTTATCGAATCCATTTTTCGGGAAATTAGGGCTTCTTGTTTATTTTTAGAAGAAAGACTACTTAAATAATTTGCTTTATTTTTCCATTTTGTGCCAAAATCTGCCCATTCACCAGTTGGTTGCGGCAATCGCAAGCGGATTTTTAATTGTCCTTTTTTGATTAAATCCGATTGTATTCGAGCACCAATGACGTCTTCTTTTTGGTGGCAAGCTGTCCAAACAGTTACCGGAGTTCCTTCAATAGAAAAATGACTTTCAATTTCGCCTGTCCAAAGATTCAAGGTTTGTTTGATGTCTTTTATATCTTCTGGCTTCGCCGATTCTCCATTTTTTTTATACAATTCTAAACCTAAATTCCCGAGTTGCAATCGGTGTGGATTGGCGCGAAAAAAATTAACCACTTCCGCTTGTCTTGCTGGAGTTTTTAATTGCACTGAATACGAAACTTTCCGATTATACTGATCGTATTCTTTTAGTGACTCTTCAAATTTATAATTTTGGTTATTTGGATAACTGTCCCAGCCCCATTCGGATTGTGTTCCCAAAGGAACTCCGTTTTGATACGTTTCGGGAAAAGTTTGTAGTCCTGTAACATCAACAGTATAAGCAAAAGTTCCGTTTCCTACACTCAATGAAGCCAGGGTGTCGATTGCAATGTTTTCGATATTATGTCTCGAAACTAAAGCTTTTCGATCTATTTTTTGTTGTGCATTCAACTGAAAACAAATTAGCAAAATAACTAAATAGCGCATCTTATTTGGGGGTGGTTAATTGAATTAATATGTTTTAATTTTATGTAAAAATATTAAAAATCCATGTCTGTTTTTTGAGGCCAATCATCAGTTCGGAAAGGGGATGCCGGCAAGTTTTCGGTATTGAATAAATTGGCTTCGGGAACGGCTTTCCATGCAAAACGAACAGCTATTGGTTTTTTTACTTTAGAAGAAGAAACAACTAATGTGTTTCCTTTTATTGCAGCTTCCGCTGGATAAAAAATATGATCTTCGCCAGCAATTTCGAATTCCTTTAATTGTTCTCCTTTATTTGTGAGTC
>CAILTC010000250.1 GCA_903837025.1 uncultured Bacteroidota bacterium
AGAATTAAATCAAATCCTAGACTTCAAATAAAGAAATATACTTCTTTACCGTATTCCTAGAAAGTGATAGGTAGCTGCTTATAAATAACTTACTATAGCTATTACAATGGAATTTAATTACTTTTCAAATTTTACTCATGTCTGTTATTTTGTTTGCCATAATCCGTGTTTTTTTTTAACGAATGTATGGTTCTAACGACATGAAAAAGTCAATAGTTTTTAATGGTCAATTTAAACTGGAAAGTGGTGATCAATTTAACCGGTTTTTCCACCTTATACGCAAGAAAGCGCAAGCTTATCTGGACAAGCAATTTTAGGAACTCGTCCTGAAGGAGATTTTAAAATAATAATGATAGGACAAACAAAAAGTGGAAAAACGGTAGCCAAAGAAACAAACGCACATGTGGTGCTTTGGGCTCCAGCCAAAATAGATGAAGGTTTACGATACAGTATTATATTCGAATTCAACGAATCTAAAGCAATCTCGATTTACGAAAAATACCTGACAGATGTTGTGGTTCCAAAAATCCCAGCAAACGGAACTGTAATTATTCATGGTCATTCTGATTTAATTGGTGATGTTGCCTATAATCTGAAATTGCCTGTAGCTCGTGCAAATGATGTAAAAAACATCATAGAAAGTGCTTTGGTAAAATCAGGTAGAACCGATGTTAAATTTGAAGTAAACGGTTATGGTGAGGATATAAACCATTCCCCTTTTTAAAACGAATTTCCTGAGGAACGCGCTTATAACCGCACAGTGATAATCGATATTTTCGATAAAGGAATCTAATAACAACTCATTATGACTAGTCTTGAAAAAATGATATAGGATTAATAAAAAATGAAAATACAATTTTTAAAACAGTATTAAACAACAGTTTACTACTGTTTTTTATTTTTACAAAAGGAATCTGTTTTTTGAAAATAATAAAAATGCTTTGACTTTAGGGTTTCACTACAATAAAGAGTGGTTTCAAAGTTTGGATAGTTAAGATTATGTATATTTGTAATGAAAAGCACCTGTTAAAAGGAGTGGTTAAAAAGTACTACTTAAACCTTATCTAAAAAAAACTGGTGAAATGAAATCAAATTCTTCCATAAACACTCCCATCCCTTTTACTAAACTTCACAATGATGAGATAGATGCTAATTTGTCATTCAAAAAAAACACCACTGACGAAATAAATAATCCGTTTACTATCGTTGCTATTGGTGCATCTGCTGGCGGACTAGAAGCGATTACTCAACTTTTACAAAATCTATCACCAACAACTGGCATGGCCTTTATTTATGTTCAGCATTTAAGTCCAGATCACAAAAGTATGCTTTCGTCCATTTTGTCAAAAACGACTCAAATGCAAGTTCAGGACATTGATGATATGGAAAAAATGATTCCCAATAATATATATGTTATCCCCTATAATAAGGGAATTGAAGTTACCGATGGACATATTAAATTAATTCCTCGTTCGAGAGGAGGAGCTGCAATTTCAATTGATATCCTGTTTTCATCGCTGGCCGAAACACACAAAAAAAATGTAATTGGAATTGTATTATCTGGCAGTGCTCACGATGGAACAATTGGTTTACGAGATATAAAGCAGGCAGGTGGTATAACTTTTGCACAAGACGATTCTGCAAAATTTGACAGTATGCCTAATTCTGCTATTGCTGACGGTATAGTAGATTATATCATGTCACCTGCAGCAATTGGAATAGAATTAACACGAATGAGTCAACATCCTTCGGTAATTCTAGAAAAAACAAAAAAAGCTTTAGCAATAGATTTTGAAACTAATAATCCTGATTTAAAGAATATTGTACAGTATTTACATCAGAAAAAAAACGTTGATTTTAGTCATTACAAAATGAATACTATTAATAGGCGAATACAACGAAGAATGCTTATTAATAAATCAAAAACATTAAAGCAATACGGTTAATTACTGACAAAAAATGATGTTGAATTGGATTTGCTATACCAGGATTTGCTTATTAATGTCACTTCTTTTTTTAGAGACACCGATGCTTTTTTACTTTTAAAAAACACTATCTTACCTAAATTGATAAAATCAAAAGTGACTGGAGAAACACTCCGCAACTGGGTATCCGCTTGTGCAACTGGAGAAGAAGTGTATTCTATTGTTATGCTTTTATTTGAAATAAAAGCAGAAAATAAACTGGACATCCATTTTCAGATTTTTGCTTCAGACCTAAGTACAGATGCTATTGCAGCTGCTCGAAGGGGAGAATATACGACTGCGCAAGTTGCTAAGGTTAACCCTGAAAGGTTAGAACGTTTTTTTACAAAAACAAAAAACAAATATTGTATTTTAAAAGCACTTCGTGATGTATGCGTTTTTGCCCATCATAATATTTTAAACGATCCCCCATTTTCTAGAATGGATTTCATCAGTTGTAGAAATATGCTCATTTATCTAGATATAACGGCACAGAAAAAGGCTATGGCTACTTTTCATTATGCGCTAAACGAAGGTGGTTATTTGATGCTTGGTAAATCTGAAACCATTGGAACGTCGGCACAATTTTTTACCACAATTGACAAAAAATTTAAGTTTTATTCTCGAAAAAAAAACACCACACTTCGATCTTTTCCTAATCTGAGTTCACGCAACTCGTATATAACTATGCCTGATAAAAATAGTACCCCAAACTTACCCTTCAAAAAAACACCTCTTTCCACTAGTGGAAATCTTGGTAATGCCTTTGATGCTGTTCTATTAGAAAACCATGTTCCAGCAAGTGTTATCATTAATTATGATTTAGACATTCTTCAATTTAGAGGTGCTACGTCATTGTTTTTGCAACATTCGTCAGGGAAAGCGAGTTTTAATATTTTGAAAATGGTGCATCTCGAAATTTCTTTTGAGCTGCGAAATGCTATTCATCATGCTATTAAAACCAAAAAGCCTGTTCGGAAAATGGGACTTGAAATGAATCG
>CAILTC010000251.1 GCA_903837025.1 uncultured Bacteroidota bacterium
GCCCATAACACACATGTTTATGCACGGAAGTGTTATGCATATTGCATTTAATATGTTTGCTTTATATTCTTTTGGATCAACCTTAGAGCACTTTTGGGGAGCCAAAAAGTTCTTATTTTTCTATATTTCCTGTGGTTTAGGTGCTGCTTTGGTAAATACAGCTGTAAATTATTATTATTTTCAAGATGGGTTGAATGTGTTACTGAATCATGGGTTTTCTAAAGCTGAAGTTTTGGCTGTTTTGAATGGAAAAGGGAGTAATGAAATTGTTCCTATTTTAAACAGTCCTGATTTTAAAAACTTCATAAGTGCATACATGGGTACCGTAGTTGGTGCTTCTGGCGCTATTTATGGTTTATTGGTTGCTTTCGCTTTCATGTTTCCCAATGCTGAATTGGCCTTAATGTTTATACCTGTTCCTATAAAGGCTAAATATTTTGTACCTATTTTTATGCTTTTATATGATGGTTTTTTCGGAATATTAGGTAATTCATTTATGGGTATAGGCGATGGAGTAGCTCATTATGCTCATATTGGTGGCGCTGCGTTTGGATTTTTAATTATGTGGTATTGGAAAAAAAATCAGTTTAATGCCAATCGTTGGAATTAAAAAACAGATTTCAGTTTTATATTGAAAAACACAATCTATTTTCTGTTTAAATAGTAAATTTGTATTTAGCAACTCTAATATATCAATTCAATGAAAATAGTTTCCTTTTTTGCTGGTGCCGGTGGGCTTGATTTAGGCTTTGAAAAAGCTGGATTTGATGTTGTTTGGGCAAACGAATATGACAAAGAAATTTGGGATACGTATGAAATAAATCATAAGGGCACAATTTTAGACAGACGAAGTATTGTTGATATTCCATCAAATGAAGTTCCAGATTGTGACGGAATAATTGGTGGTCCACCTTGTCAAAGCTGGTCTGAAGCTGGTTCTAAAAGAGGTATTGCCGATAAAAGAGGTCAGCTTTTTTATGAATTTATGCGAATTTTGGCAGATAAAAAACCAAAATTTTTTCTGGCAGAAAATGTTTCTGGAATGTTGCTTCCAGCTCACAAAGAAGCTTTAACAAACATAAAACAAATGTTTACGGATATAGGATATGATTTATCGTTTCAATTGTTGAATGTGTCAGATTATGGCGTTCCGCAAGACAGAAAACGCGTTTTTTTTATTGGTTATAGAAGAGATTTGGGTTTAAAATTTACTTTTCCAAAACCTACCACTTTTGAAAATAAAATTACATTAGAAAAAGCAATTGGTGATTTAAAAGATTCTGTTTTACCTGCAAAAGAAGGAAATCAGACAAATGGAAATGATTGTAAAATGAAAAATCACGAATATATGATTGGAGGATTTTCATCTATGTTTATGTCTAGAAATAGAGTTCGAACTTGGGACGAAGTTTCATTTACAATACAAGCAGGTGGTCGTCATGCACCAATACATCCTCAAGCTCCAAAGATGAATTTTATTGAACAAAATGTAAGAGAATTTGTAAAAGGAAAAGAATATTTATATCGTAGGTTAAGCGTTCGTGAATGCGCAAGAATTCAAACATTTCCTGATAATTTTGTTTTTAATTATAATAGTGTAGTTGCAGGTTACAAGATGATTGGGAATGCTGTACCTGTCCGAATGGCTAAAATATTGGGGCAAAAAATATTTGAAGATTTAGCTAGTTTAAGAAATGAAAATGGTGAAAATTTAAAGAATGCTTCATTAGAAATAGACGGGAATTTAGTACGTCAAAAAATGAATGAAATAATAAATAGTATATCAGCATAATGGCAAAAACACCAAGTCAAACTATAAATGGAAAAGCATTTGAATACGCCTTGTTAAATGAATTTTCAGAAAGATTAAAAATAGTAACAACTGTTTTGGTCGAAGAAAATGCTCCTTATAATACTGCTAAAAAATGTTTTGGTAGTTTTGATGAAAAGGAGCAAAGTCATTATAAATTAGTGGCGAGCTTTGCTGTTAATTTTTTACTAGATATTGAACCTCGATTGTCAAACGTGATTAGCGATAAAGATATATTGCAACTTGAAATTGTTGCCGACAAGGCAGGACAAACTGGCGATGTCAGGGATGTATTGGCAATTCGTTCTTTGCAAAAATGGGAAATTGGAATTTCAGCCAAAAATAATCATCGAGCGGTTAAACATTCTCGTTTGTCTAATGATATCGATTTTGGACAAAAATGGCTAAATGTTCCTTGTGCTTTAAATTATTTCAAAGAGATAAAACCAGTTTTTGATAATTTGGCAAAATTAAGAACAGCGAGTAGAGCTACACAAAAATGGGATACTTTGGGCAATTATCATACTTCGGTCTATATTCCTATTTTAGATGCTTTTAGAAAAGAATTATTACGTCTAGACAATGATAACCCAGGAATAGTTGCCGAACGTTTGGTTGAATATTTAATCGGAAATCAAGATTTTTACAAAGTAATAAAAGGTAAAAATAAAGTGGAAATTCAAGCCTATAATCTACATGGAACTTTGAATTTGCCTTTTGAAAATATAAAACCAAAAGCTAAAGTTCCAAAATTAAAATTACCAAACAGATTGATTGAAGTTGTATATCAAGATAATTCTGACACAACTCTTTTAGTTACTTTAAATGAAGGTTGGCAAATTTCTTTCAGAATTCATAATGCAAGTTCTCGAATTGAGCCGTCTTTGAAATTTGATATTAATTTGGTTTCGGCACCACATTCTCTTTTCTCGAATCAGTTATTCATAGGTTAAAAAGTTGTTCGAATAACTATACTGTATTAGTATAATTCGTTAGAAATTCAAAAATCAAAAAATCAAATATGAGTAGTATAATAGACGATTTGAAAAGTCAGTATAAATTTGGTGGAATAACACAAAAGTTAATCTACTTAAATGTGGCGTGCTTTCTGGTTTCATTCGTACTTTTTGGACTGTTAAAACTTATAAATATTAATATAGATTTTATTCAATACGTAAGTTTGTCTTCAGATCCATCAGATTTACTTTGGAAACCTTGGTCGATAATTACCTATGCTTTTTTTCATTCAGATATATTTCATATTTTTTTCAATTTGATGGTTCTTAATTTTTCATGTCAATTGTTTTTGACCTTTTTCAATCAGAAACAGTTATTGGGATTGTATATATTATCATCTTTGTTTTCTGGTTTTATTTTTGTTTTGTTCTTTTATTTAATGCATATAATTTCGCCAATTATTGGTGCGTCAGCTGCAATTATGGCAATTTTAGTGGCTGTAACCACTTATAGTCCTTTGATGAATGTGCGATTGTTGCTCATTGGTAATGTGAAATTGTGGCATATTACCTTGGTAATTCTTTTAATCGATTTATTACAAATTCGTGATGGGAATATGGGGGGACATATCGCTCATTTAGCTGGAGCTTTTTTCGGTTTTGTGTTTATTAAATTATTGGAAAACGGAACCGATTTGAGTAAAATTGTTTCATCAATAATTGATTTATTTGTTAATTTGTTCGGTAAATCGAAATCGACACCTTTTA
>CAILTC010000252.1 GCA_903837025.1 uncultured Bacteroidota bacterium
GGTCTTCTGTTTTGATAGTTCAAATAGTAAGCGTGTTCCCAAACATCCATTCCTAAAATTGGAGTTCCGCCACAACCTACACCTGGCATCAAAGTATTGTCTTGATTTGGTGTTCCGCACACTTCCAATTTACCGTCTTTCACACATAACCAAGCCCATCCTGAACCAAATTGTGTAGCTCCAGCTTTTGCGAAAGCAGCTTTAAACGCATCAAAAGAACCAAAAGCACTTTCGATTGCAGTCAATAATTCTCCTGTTGGTAGTCCACCACCGTTTGGCGACATCACTGTCCAAAACAAACTGTGATTGAAATGTCCACCGCCGTTATTACGAACTGCCATGTTTTTCATGTCTAGATTTGTTAAGATATCTTCAATGCTTTTTCCTTCTAAATCCGTTCCTGCAATAGCCGCATTCACGTTGGTGATATAAGCATTATGATGTTTCGAATGATGAATTTCCATCGTACGCGCATCAATGTGTGGTTCTAATGCGTCATACGCATAAGGTAATTGTGGTAATTCAAAAGCCATAATATTGTTGTTTAAATGATTTATAAATATTTTATTCAAAAATAAACATTTAACTTTGGAATTGGTAATTCTATTTCGTTATAGTTTTATTAAATAAATTGATAGTGTGATTTTCAGGAGCTTTTTCTAGCTATTCGTTGCAAACAAAGTTCACAGAACTCCGATACAAATAAAAGTTGAGTGAAGTAATCTCCCGAAGAAAAATCGGGAGGATTTCCACTTCTATCTGGGCTAGGGCATTGCAGAATTAGGAAGCTTTTTGCAAATCAGAAATGCTTCGCCAGTTCGCTATCGCTCGGGTCTAAAATCGTTAATCTAAAATCTAAAATTGAATGCAAAGACCTTCATTCTCCTTATATGACGCATCGGCAGGTTCCGGAAAAACGTATGCCCTCGTCAAAGAATACCTGAAAATCATTCTTGTAGCCAAGAATAATGATGCCTATCGCAACATTCTCGCCATTACGTTTACCAACAAAGCGGTTCACGAAATGAAAAGCAGAATTGTAGGCAGTTTATCCGAATTTGCTAAAGACGAACCTTCAAAAAAGGCTCAGGATTTAATGCAACATTTGGCAACAGAAACCGAGCTTTCTTTGCTTCAAATCAAAACCAAATCGCAGCAAATCATCAAGCATATTATTCACAATTATGCCGCTTTTGATATTTCGACCATTGATAAATTTACGCACAAAGTCATTCGCGCTTTTGCACACGATTTAGGTTTACCCATGACTTTTGAAGTGACATTAGATACCGAAAATCTGCTTATCGAAGCCGTTGATGCCATCATTGCGCAAGCTGGCGAAGACGAAACGCTGACCAAATTACTCATCGATTTTACGATGGAAAAAACCGATGACGACAAATCTTGGGATATTTCACGCGAGATTCTCGATACGGGTCGTTTGGTTATTAATGAAAATAATCGAAATGAAATCACTCATTTTCAAGATAAATCCATCACCGAATTTGTCGAAATAAAAGAAAAACTTTCCGAAGCCTGCAAAGTTTTAGAAAAAGAAAATGCTGCA
>CAILTC010000253.1 GCA_903837025.1 uncultured Bacteroidota bacterium
CTGGAGATATTACATTAACATCAACACCAAATGGTCCATTAACGATGAACCCTGACGGAACGATCTCGGTAACGTCAAACACACCAGCAGGAACGTATCCAATTAGTTATACTATTTGTGAGGTGAATAATCCAACAAACTGTAGCACGGTAACAGTGTTTGTAACTGTATTAGAAAAGCCAAGTATAGCCATAATAATGGCGGCTCATTTTAATGATGATCATAAAGATGGATTTGCAGTAATTGGGGAGACTATTAGCTATAGTTTTACGGTTACAAATACAGGAAATGTAGCATTAACTAATGTTACCATTACAGATCCATTGACAGGGATTGTTCTTTCAGGCGGACCAATATCATTAGGTATAGGACAAGCTAATAGCATTGCATTTTCAGGAATCTATTCTTTAACTAAAGATGACCTACTTTTAGGAATGGTAACTAATCAGGCTACAGCTTTTGGAACCAGTCCTTTGAACAATATTGTAAAAGATTTGTCTGATAGTAACTCTTCTTTGAATAATAATCCAACAGTTATACCAATCGATGGTTGTGATATAGAAGTCTTCAATGCGGTATCACCAAATGGAGATGGACAAAACGATGTGTTTTATATCCGAGGATTGGAATGTTATTCGGATAATACGGTAGAGATATACAACCGTTGGGGTGTATTGGTATTCGAAAGAAGTGGTTATAATAATTCAGATCGAGCCTTTAAAGGAATTTCTGAAGGTCGAGTAACAGTAAATAAATCAGAAGAATTACCAGTTGGTACTTATTTCTATATTTTGAAATACAAGGATAAAGCTTCGAATGCATTTCAGAAAGCAGGTTATTTATATTTAAATAGATAAAAAAAACTAATTCCCGAGGAAATTATTCTCGGGATTAAAATCAAAATAGATGAAAACATCAATTAGAATAGTAGTATTGCTTTTATTGTCCGCTTCGAGTTATGCCCAGCAAGATGCTCAGTTTACACAATATATGTACAACACCATCAACATTAACCCAGCTTATGCAGGATCTAGAGAAGCGATGAGTATTTTTGCTTTACATCGTACGCAGTGGGTAGGATTAGATGGCGCCCCAGTGACTAATGCGGCTTCTTTAAATACTCCGATAAATGGTAGCAATGTAGGGCTAGGAGTATCAATAATCAACGACAAGATAGGGCCATCTGATGAAAATAACATTTCAGTAGATTTCTCTTATACTTTAAACACATCGGATACTTTTAAATTATCCTTTGGATTAAAGGCAACAGCAGATTTGTTGAATGTTGATTTCAACAAACTCAGTCAATACGATAAGAATGACTATGCTTTTCAAAATAATATAGACAATAAGTTTTCTCCAAATGTAGGAGTAGGTTTGTATTTGCATTCTGACAAAACCTATTTTGGATTATCTGTGCCTAATTTACTAGAGACTAAGCATTTTGATAGAAGTGCCAGTAAAGGAAGTAGTTTAGTATCAAAAGAAGTTATCAATTATTATTTCATAGCGGGACATGTTTTTGATTTGACTGGAGATATCAAGTTTAAGCCCTCTATACTTACTAAAATGGTTTACGGCGCACCCTTGCAAGTTGATATTTCTGGAAACTTTATGTTTAGTGACAAGTTTGTGCTTGGTGTTGCTTATAGATGGAGTGCAGCGATGAGTGCCATGGTAGGATTTCAAGCGACAGATTCTTGGTTTATAGGCTATGGATATGATCTAGAAACTACAAAATTAGCGAACTATAATTCAGGTTCTCACGAATTATTTTTACGTTACGAATTGTTCAACAAATATGATAAAATCATCTCTCCAAGATTCTTCTAAAACGACAAATTATGAAAATTAACACTTTAATTTATAGCGTTATTTTGAGCCTACTAGTTCTGCTAGGCTATGCGCAAAAAGCCAAAGTAGCTGCGGCAGACAAACAATATTATAATTATGCCTATGTGGATGCCATAAAGGTTTATGAGCGCGTAGCGCAGAAAGGATATAAAGACGAAAAAATGTTTCAAAAACTAGGAAACGCTTATTATTTTAATGCAGATTTAGTGAAAGCAGCAAAATGGTATGGGGAACTTTTCCAAATGAATTTAAATCAAGAAAGTGAATATTGTTATCGGTATTCACAATGTTTAAAAGCATTAGGGGATTATATCCAAGCCGATAAAATGCTAGCTAATTTTAACAAAAAATCAGGTAACGATTTAAGAGCTCAGCTTTATCAAGATCATAAAAATTATCTTGAAGAAATTAAAGCCAATTCGGGACGATTCAATATTGAAGATGCAGGAATCAACTCGTCGTTTTCGGACTATGGGAGTTCCTTTTCGGGTAACAAATTAGTATTCGCTTCTGCACGGGATACCGGGGGATTCTCAAAGAAAGTTTTTAAATGGACTAACCAATCCTTTACGAATTTATACAGTTCTGAAGTGAAAAATGATGGTACTTTAATGCAGCCCGAGCGTTTTAGTAAAATGATAAATTCTAAATTTCATGAATCGACACCTGTTTTTACAAGAGACGGTAAGACGATGTATTTTACTAGAAATAACTATTTAGATGGAAAAAAAGGAAAAGACGACAAGAAAATTACATTATTAAAACTGTACAAAGCGACACTAAACCAAGATGGAGAATGGGATAATATAGTTGCTTTACCTTTCAATAGCGATAATTATAGCGTAGCGCATCCCGCTTTAAGTGTAGACGAAAAAGTCTTGTACTTTGCTTCCGATATGCCTGGTACCTTAGGACAATCTGATTTGTTTAAAGTAACAATTAACCAAAACGGAACATATGGTGCCCCACAAAATTTAGGTAACACAATTAATACCCAAGGCAGGGAAACCTTCCCTTTTGTAAGTAACGATAACGAATTGTATTTTGCAAGTGATGGAAGACCCGGACTTGGAGGGTTAGATGTTTATGTAGGCAAGATCGGAAATGATAACACTATTAATGATATAGAAAATGTAGGTGCTCCAATAAATAGTCCCAATGATGATTTTGCTTTTTTAATAGACAGCAAAAGCAGAAATGGTTTCTTTACATCGAACCGCGCAGGAGGAAAAGGCTTTGATGATATTTATAAGTTCACTGAAACCCGCAAGTTAGAATGTGAACAAAGCTTAACAGGAATAATTACCAATAATGAAACGACAAAAATAGTGCCAGATACCAAGTTGAGTTTGTTTGATGAGAAATTCCACCTCCTAAAAGAAGGAACCTCTGATCATGACGGTAATTACAGCTTTGAAGTGCTTTGTGGAAAAACCTATTTTGTAAGAGCAGAGAAACAAGGCTTTGAGATCAAAGAAGGGAATATTTCTATTGTCAAAACATCAGGAAAAAGTCAGTTGAACCTAACTTTGGAACAACGAATCAAACCAATAGGTATAGGGACAGATTTAGCCAAGACTTTAAATATTCCTATGATTTATTTTGATTTAGATAAATCGGTTATCCGTAATAATGCCACTTTTGAGTTAGCTAAAGTACTTGCAATAATGCAGGAATATCCAAATATGAAAATAGATATTCGTTCGCATACTGACAGCCGACAAACGACTCGATATAACAAAACCTTGTCCGACAAACGAGCCAAATCTACAATGGCATGGTTGATAAAAAACGGTATTCAAGCCACTAGGCTAAAAGCAAAAGGTTATGGAGAGTCGCAATTAATCAACAAATGTTCTGATGGGGTACCGTGTACCGAGGAAGAGCACCAAGCCAATAGACGTAGTGAGTTTGTTGTTGTGTCAATGTAAAATGGATAGTTTTGGAGTTTAAATTGTAATAAAGTACTTAGATACATTTTATATTAATTAAATATTTAAAATAATGTATCGTTTATATGATTTTTTTTCTAATTTTATAGTCAACTTAATTCATTTTGTTATGACTGTAAATCAAATATTAAGCACTAAAGGCAAGGAAGTATATTCAGTACTCTCAACAATAACAGTATATGAGGCCTTAGGAGTGATGAGCGAAAAAAATATCGGAGCTATTTTAATCATTGAAGATACCGTGTTAAAAGGCATTTTATCCGAAAGAGATTATGCTCGTAAAATCGCGTTAAAAGCAAAATCATCTAAAAAAACCTTTGTTTATGAAATTATGGAGAAAGAGGTTGTAACAGTTAAACCTTCTGATAGTTTAGATTATTGTATGGAATTGATGGATTCGAAAAGAGTAAGGCATTTGCCTGTTTCAGAGAACAATACTGTGATAGGTATCATATCGATAAGTGATGTTGTAAAAGCAATAATAGAAATGCAAAAAGCAACAATTAAGCATTTG
The DNA here is from genome assembly GCA_903837025.1 of uncultured Bacteroidota bacterium. Classification (GTDB taxonomy): domain Bacteria; phylum Bacteroidota; class Bacteroidia; order Flavobacteriales; family Flavobacteriaceae; genus Flavobacterium. The sequence goes on from CAILTC010000253.1 coordinate 4,321, forward strand.
GATTCATATATATCCCAATAAAAACAAAAGTAATTAACAATTAGAAATAGCCACAAATTTATGTGGCTATTTTTTTATACAAAAAACCTAATATATTTTTTGTAAATCAAAAGGTTAAAAGTACCCTTTTTAACCTAAGACTCATATCTTTGTAAAACTGAATAAAATTTAATATAATGGAGAAGAATAGCAAAAGAAGAGAAGCACTTTTATATCACGCAAAACCTACGCCTGGAAAAATTCAAGTAGTACCAACTAAAAAATATGCAACGCAAAGAGATTTATCTTTGGCTTATTCGCCTGGCGTTGCTGAGCCTTGTTTAGAAATAGCAAAAGACGTAAATAATGTTTATAAATATACAGCAAAAGGGAATCTAGTTGCAGTAATTAGTAACGGAACCGCTGTTTTAGGTCTTGGAGATATTGGTCCGGAGGCTTCAAAACCAGTAATGGAAGGTAAAGGGTTATTGTTTAAAATTTTTGCAGGTATCGATGTGTTCGATATTGAAATTGGAACCAAAGATATTGAAGAATTTATTCAAACAGTAAAAAACATAGCGCCAACTTTTGGAGGGATAAATCTTGAAGATATTAAAGCGCCGGAATCTTTTGAAATAGAAAGAAGATTAGTTGAAGAATTGAATATTCCTGTAATGCATGATGATCAACATGGGACAGCTATTATCTCATCGGCAGCTTTGTTGAATGCTTTAGAACTAGCCGGCAAAAAGCCGGAAGATTTAAAAATGGTGGTTTCAGGTGCAGGGTCGGCAGCACTTGCTTGTGCTAATATGTATATTTTGCTTGGATTAAAACAAGAGAATATTTTGATGTTTAATAGCAAAGGAGTATTGACAAAAGATAATCCGTCACTTTCTATATTGCAACAAAAATATGCCACAGACAAGACATCAATGAGTCTTGAAGAGGCATTAGTAGGTGCAGATATTTTCTTGGGATTGTCATCAGGAGATATTATGACTCCAAAAATGTTATTAGGAATGGCGGAAAATCCAATCGTTTTTGCCATGGCAAATCCAGATCCCGAAATTGATTATAATCTTGCTATTGCAACTCGTAAGGATGTAATTATGGCAACTGGAAGATCAGACCATCCTAACCAAGTGAATAATGTACTTGGTTTTCCTTATATTTTCCGAGGCGCTTTAGATGTTAGAGCTACAAAAATTAACGAAGCTATGAAAATGGCAGCTGTGAAGGCAATTGCTGCCTTAGCCAAAGAACACGTTCCGGAGCAGGTGAATATAGCTTATGGTGCTACCAAATTGACTTTTGGACGGGAGTATATTATTCCGTCCCCATTCGACCCAAGACTGATAACTGTAGTTGCACCAGCTGTAGCAAAAGCGGCTATGGAATCAGGTGTAGCTCAAAACCCAATTCAGGATTGGAAAAAATATGAGCAAGAACTATTAGACCGAATGGGTAATGATAATAAAATGGTTCGAATGATTGCTGATAGAGCCAAAATGGATCCGAAACGAATTGTTTTTGCCGAAGCTGATCATTTAGATGTTCTTAAAGCAGCTCAAGTTGTATTTGAAGAAGGGATAGGTTTTCCAATTTTATTAGGGAAAAAAGAAATCATTTTAGAATTGAAAAAAGAACTTGGTTTTGATGCTGATGTTCCAATTATTGATCCGAAAATTAATGAAGAGGATTCAAGAAGAAACAAGTTTGCAACAGCATTTTGGAAATCAAGAAAAAGAAGAGGAATTTCTTTATATGATGCCCAAAATTTAATGCGCGAAAGGAATTATTTTGCAGCTATGATGGTTAACGAAGGCGAAGCAGATGCTTTGGTAACTGGGCATTCTAGAAGTTATCCGTCTGTTGTAAAACCAATGTTGCAACTTATTGATAAGGCGCAAGGTGCGTCTATCGTCGCTACAACTAATATGATGATGACTGCCCGTGGTCCGATGTTTTTATCAGATACTGCAATAAATATAAACCCATCAGCAGATGATTTGGCAAAAATTGCCATTATGACAGCTAAAACAGCTAAAACTTTTGGAATAGAGCCGGTAATAGCCATGGTGTCGTTTTCTAATTTTGGATCTTCGACAAATGAAAGCGCATCAAAAGTAAGAGACGCGGTTGCTTATTTGCATGAAAATCATCCAGATATGATTATTGATGGTGAAATACAAGCGGATTTTGCATTAAATCCAGAGATGTTAAAAGCAAAATTCCCTTTTTCTAAACTTGCTGGAAAAAAAGTAAATACCTTAATTTTTCCAAATCTAGAATCAGCGAATATTACCTATAAACTCTTAAAAGAATTAGACAAAGTAGATTCTATTGGACCTATTATGTTAGGAATGGGAAAACCAGTTCATATATTTCAATTAGGGGCAAGTGTTGAAGAAATGGTGAATATGGCTGCGATAGCAGTTATTGATGCTCAGGAAAAAGAGAAGAAAAATAATAAATAGTAATGTAATATTTGCAGAATAAACAGGACTTATATTGATTTCGAAAGATTCAATGTAAGTTTTGTTATATTTGAACACTTTTAAATTAAATAGATGATAGCACATTTGCAAGGAAAATTAGTTGAAAAAACGCCAATACATGTTGTTATAGATTGTGGTGGCGTTGGGTATCATGTAAATATCTCTTTGCATACTTATTCCTTGCTTCCTTCTGCTGATTTTATAAAGTTATATACTTATCTTCAAATTAAAGAAGACGCCCATACTTTGTTTGGTTTTGTTGAAAAATCGGAAAGAGAAATTTTTAAAATGTTGTTGTCTGTTTCAGGTATTGGTGCTAGTATTGCAAGAACCATGCTATCTTCATTAGACCCTAAACAAATTACAAATGCAATAGCTTCTGGCGATGTGATGACAATTCAATCCATAAAAGGAATTGGTAGTAAAACGGCTCAAAGGGTAATACTTGATTTGAAGGATAAAGTGTTAAAACTGTATGATATTGATGAAGTTTCGATGTCTCAAAGCAATACAAATAGAGATGAAGCGTTATCTGCTTTGGAGGTTTTGGGTTTTGTTAGAAAGACCTCGGAAAGAGTTGTCGAAAAAATAATTAAAGAGAGTCCTGACGGTTCAGTAGAATATATTATTAAGCAAGCTTTAAAAAATTTATAAAAGTTGGAAAAACAGTACTTAGAAAAGTTTCAAGTCGTGTATAAGATTTATACAATTTTAATAGTTTTATTTTGTGGTTTTGTTTCACAAGCCCAGGTAAAACCAGTAGTTGGTGATACAATTAAAACAGGTTTTTCTACTGGTAAAATTCAAGTTAAAGACCCGAAAAGTATTCTTTCAGCATATACTTATGACCCGGAGACTGATAAGTATATTTACAATAATACAATTGATAATTTCCCTATTAATTACCCCACTATTTTAACTCCAAAAGAATATCAAGCCTTAGTTTTGAAAGAATCTATGCGTACTTATTTTCGAAAAAAATTAGATGCAATAGATGGAAAAAAAGACGGAAGCGAAGCAGCTAAAAAAGATTTATTACCAAGGTATTATGTGAAATCAGGGCTTTTTGAATCTGTTTTTGGAAGTAATACTATCGATGTAAAACCGACAGGATTTGTCGAAATGGACTTAGGAGCAAG
>CAILTC010000254.1 GCA_903837025.1 uncultured Bacteroidota bacterium
AGGATCCGGATTATCATACCAATGGTATAGTAATGCTTCAAACTCTAATACAGGAGGAACATCGTTAGCGTCAACCAATGGAGCACGTACCAATAGTTATACTCCACAATCGACAGTTGCAGGAACATTATATTATTATTGTATTGTAACAGGAACTTGTGGATCAGCTGTAACAAGTACTGTTTCGGGAGCATTTATTACGAATGCGAATGCTGCCATAAGTTCACAATCTACGGCTACACAAACACAGTGTATCACAGCTGCATTTTCACCAATTACAGTAACGGCAACAGGATCTGGCTTATCATACCAATGGTACAGTAATACTTTAAACTCTAATACAGGAGGAACATCGTTAGCGGCAACCAATGGAGCACAGACCAATAGTTACACGCCACAATCGACAGTTGCAGGAACATTATATTATTATTGTATTGTAACAGGAACTTGTGGATCAGCAGTAACAAGTGCTGTTTCGGGAGCATTTATTACGAATGCAAACAACACAGTTGGTACAGCATCGTCTTCACCTAACTTGTGTATTAGCACTTTAATGACAAGTGTCACCCATGCAACTACAGGAGCCACAGGAATATTCAATGATAATGTTACGGGAGCAAATGGTTTGCCAGCAGGAGTTCAAGCGCATTGGGCAAGTAATACAATAACTATTAGCGGTACACCGTCAGCATCGGGAACTTTTAGCTATAGTATTCCATTAACAGGAGGTTGTGGAAGTGTGAATGCCATAGGAACAATAACAGTAAATGCTGCACCAACAATTGCTGCAATTACTGCACCTGCAACTTTATGTTCAGCATCTTCTTTCAATCAAACTGCACCAACAGTTACGGCTAACGGTTCTGCAGTAACAGCAAGTGGCTGGCAGTTGGAAACTGCAGTGGCAAGCGGTTCATTTACAACTCTAACACTGCCTTATACGGTTGCTTTTGCAGATAATGGTAAGAAGATTCAATACTATGCTACTAATTCTTGCGGTACGACTACAACTAATCAGGTGGTGCTTACAATAAATGCAGTACCATCGATACCATTAATTTCAACTCCTGCTGCTTTATGTTCAGGAGATTCTTTAAACCCAACTGCACCAACAGTTACGGCTAACGGTTCTACAGTAACAACAAGTGGCTGGCAGTTGGAAACAGCAGTTGGTACCGGAACCTGTTATTCTATATCAGTACCTTATACCGTTAGTTATGCAGATAACGGTAAGAGAATTCAATATTATGCTTCAAACTCTTGTGGAACATCACATAGTAATCCTGTAACCCTAACGGTAAATCCAACTTTATCTGCAAGCGTTGCAATTGCAGCTTCACCAAGTGGAGCAATATGCTTAGGAACAAGTGTAACTTTTACAGCAACACCAACAAATGGAGGTTCTTCGCCAGCTTACCAATGGTATAAAGGAGCAACGCCCATTGGAGGTGCAACATCTCCGACTTACACAACAACTGCTTTGTCAAATGGAGATGTAGTAACTTGTGTAATGACTTCAAACGCATCGCCATGTTTAACAGCCAGTCCTGCTACTTCTGCTGCCATAACGATGATTGTTAATGCTTTACCATCCGCTCCAATAACTGCAACACCAATACAACCTGATTGTGTGACTCTTACAGGAAGCGTTGTTTTGAGTGGTTTGCCAACGGGTACTTGGACAATAAATCCGGGTGGAATTACAGGAAGTACAACTTCGACAACTGTCTCAGGACTTTCTTCGGGGACTTATAATTTTACAGTCACCAGTGCTTCAGGATGTACTTCATCTGCCTCTAGCAATGTTGTAATAAATTCAGTTATTATCAATACTTGGAATGGATCTACTTGGTCTAATGGAACACCAAGTACAAGCGCCGCAAACAATCAGGCACTTATTTTTGCTGGAAATTATCCTCCAAGTCCAGATCCAAATGTAGATTTATTTGGTTGTTCATGTACTGTAAATTCAGGGGTGAAAGTTACCATAAATTCTGGGTTAACAATGACCATTGCAAATACGGTTACGGTTTTAGGATCGGGTAGTTTGATCTTTGATTATGACCATGGTTTTAGAGCCAATCCAAATAACACAGCCACTTTGTTGCAAACAAATAATGTTACTAATACAGGGAAAATCAGTTATAATCGGATGACGAATACTTCGATTATTAGTACGGATTATACGTATTGGTCATCGCCAGTTATGCCTCAAACTTTGGGCCAAGTTTCGCAAAATTTATCGCTTCCGGATTTTTATTATTCGTATGATTCAACAATAGATGATTGGCAACAAGCGAGTGCATCTACATCTATGGTGCCTGGATTAGGATATATTTTTGGTGGGCCAAAAGTGATAAATCCGGGAAGTTTTTATCTTGCTACTTTTAATGGAGTTCCAAATAATGGGGATATAACGATTAGTTCAGGCATAGGTGCTAATAGTTCTTTTCTTTTTGGAAATCCGTATCCATCGGCTTTAAGTGCTGATTCCTTTTTGATTGCAAATAATAATATCTTAGACGGTACTTTGTATTTCTGGACACATAATACCGGAATGCAAGACAGGAACCTTATAGGCTCAACTGCTGGTTCGGGAGCTTATGCATATACTCAAGACGATTATGCATCCTATAATCTAAGTGGAGGTGTTGGTACAGCAACTGGTGCCAACAGAAATATACCAACGGGTTTTATAGCAGCTGGGCAAGGATTTTTTGGTTCAATTTTGGCAACTCCAACTTCGGGTTCAATTGTCTATACTAACGATATGCGGGTGGCAGGATCATCTAGTGCTAACTCGCAGTTTTTTAAAACCAGCCATGCAAAATCAAAAACAACTGCTACCATTGAGAAAGATAGAGTTTGGCTAAATTTAACGAATACACAAGGTGCTTTCAAACAAACACTCGTGGGTTATAGCACAGGTGCAACTAATGATTATGATAATGGTTTTGATGGTCTGAGTTATGATGGAAACCAATTTCTTGATTTTTATAGTGTTCTTCAAGACATGAATTTAACGATTCAAGGACGCGCAGTACCCTTCGACAAAAATGATGTGGTGCCACTGGGTTACAGAACAACTATTGATGGAGATTTTACCATCAATATTGATCAAGTAGATGGCTTACTTGCTGATCATTCCGTGTTTATTGAAGATAAATTGACGAATAAAGTCACGGATTTAAAAAGTGGAAATTATACTTTTACTACTGCCGCAGGAACATTTAATGATCGTTTTGTTTTGAAATATACGAACGTTGATAAAAATTTAAGTGTGGCTGCAGATAAAGCAGATGGTATTATGGTATTTTATTCCAACAATTATAATACTTTAATTATTCACAACTCCTTATTAGATTCAACTGTAAATACCGTTACTCTTTACAATATGACCGGTCAAAAAATCTCTAATTGGGACGTTAGTACGAGTGATCAAACGAATATTCAAATTCCAATAAAAGAGATTAGTTCTGGGGTTTATATCGTAAAAGTAAAGACCACAAATGGAGAAAGCAATAAAAAAATCATTGTCAATTAAATGATATTGTTTTCTTTTTAAGAAATGTCTAGAAAACCCATTCGCTTATGTGAATGGTTTTTTTTAGTCTTATTATGGCTCTAGATTCACTTTGATTATCTTGTTGGATGCAATTATTGATTTTGTTATTTTTGTTTGTAAAACGGGATAAAAACAGTGTTAAACTAAGTGTAATTATAATCGGAGTGCGAATACTGTTTTCGTAATCACATAGATTTTAAACTATTATTTGCAAATTTTTTATTTTACTTATTCATACCTATGAAAAATTTATGATTAATCCGTTGTATGTAATTTAATTTGTTTCATTTTTTAATGACATAAGAGGATAAAAAATTTAATAAGTGTTTCACTCTACTAGAAATAATCATAGCTAAATGAAACCAAGACCCGGGCTCAATGTCATTAAGGAGTCTTTTGTCATTTAGACAAAGGAGACCCGAGAGCTTGCTCGAACGGACGAAGTAAATCACATATCGAGAGCGATGAATGTGAGCAACTGATGCGATTCCTCGTTCCTCGGAATGACAAAACAAGAGCTTTTTTTTCTAATCTTAATGACATTGTACCCGGGCTAAAGCAAACAGACGAGGCAATTGGGCTATGCAATTCTTTCTTTTGTATGTTTCTACATGGTTCATTTTTCTTCAATTTAGGATTAATTGAATCTTTTATTAATTTCACCCAACGGCTTAATATAAACTTATTTATGCCTTTGATTTCCATTGAAACATGTGTTTATGGTGGTTTGTTGTTATAACTTTTTCGATTCCTTCATTTATGCGAATCAAGGATCGAAATAAAACATTGTTATTAATCGGATTAGACCTCATTGTTTTTTAAAAACCTATGCGAATATTTCATCCATAAAGTTTTGAAAGAGCCCTTGATCTGCCTTATTTATTGAGGAGGTTACCTATCATAATTCCTACTGTTAGAGCAGTATTCATTTCGTATAAAAACAGGTTTTTGGATTAATTCCTATTTATTAAAAGCCATAAAAAAACCACCAAAATTTCTTTTGATGGTTTCGTATATTTTATTTTCTAATGGACTATTTTAATAAATCTAAAACTAATGATGGAAAGAAACCTAAAGCAATATTCAAAAGTATTGCTATAACTCCAACGGCGTAAAAGACAAAAGGAGCTTTCGGTGTTATTTCATTAGTCTCTTTTCCGTACATCGCAAGGATTAATTTGAAATAATACCCCACACTGATAATAGAGTTGATTACGGCTGCGATTACGATAATTAAATAACCTGCATGGATAGTTTGATTAAATAAAACTAATTTGGCAAAAAATCCAGCGAAAATAGGTATTCCCGCCATTGATAGTAGAGCTGCTGTAAGTACAGCTGCCATTAATGGATTGCTTTTTCCTAATCCGTTGAAGTTGGTGATATCTTCATTGTCCTTGTTTTTGCAAACGTATAAAATAACAGCAAAAGCAGCAATTCCAGCTAATGAATAGGCAGAAGCATAATACAATAAACTACTTGCCGAAGTGCTGATGGTTAATAAGGTCATCAACATAAAACCAGCATGCGAAATACCAGAGAAAGCCAACATTCGTTTTACGTTGGTTTGTTTCAATGCCATTATGTTTCCAACAGTCATTGAAGCAATCGAGATGATAACTATGATGATTTTAAAACTATCTAATAAATCTTGATTCACTAAAGAAGGAATCAAATTTAATTCTGAAATCAATTTATAAAGTGTTGCCATTGCAACTACTTTTACCAAAGTACTCATGGTAGCAGTTGTCAAAGCAGGAGAGCCTTCATATACATCAGGAGCCCAAAAATGAAATGGAACAGCAGCCACTTTAAATAGCATTCCTATAGTCATTAAAATCAT
>CAILTC010000255.1 GCA_903837025.1 uncultured Bacteroidota bacterium
AACTCAATTGAGTTCCTTTTTTTATTGAGGTAAATTCAAAATACTATAAATACCTTTCTTGAATTATTTTTAAATGATGATTTTGATGTCCTGATATTAAAAATCCAATGGCGCGAACAGATATAATAGCATTTGAGGAAGTTCCTAAAAAAGTAAGCTGTTGATCCGAAAAATTTTCGAACAATAGCAATGTTGATTTTCGAACCAATTGAAATTCTTCCATCAAATTTCCTAGTGATCTACTATTTGCATTGGCATAAGGAACATAATCATTTTCTTCAAAACCTGCCAAAGGCGTTTGATCTCCTCTCCCAATTCGCAAAGCTCTGTAGGCAAAAATACGTTCGGCATCAATAAGATGAAGCAAAATATCCTTGATAGTCCACTTTCCTTCCGCATAACGATATTCCAATTTTTCTGTTGGCAAGGTCGCAATAAAAGAAACCATTTGATGCAATCCTTTTTCTAAACCTTCAATCAAACTCACGTCTTCCAATGCATTAATATAAGTGGCATTGAAAGATGAGTACTCCGTTTTTGATAATTGATCTGGCTTCATAAATCAAGAATTAAGCCGAGTTTCTACTGGCGTTTGTATTTCCGAAAAGAGAACGAGTTACAATCTTTTCGTATGTTTTTATCAACTCTAAATCTGGATTTTCATCCTTGATTAATTCATTAATCCTTAACAAAGCATATTGTTGTATTGTCAACAATGGCAAAACAATACGTTCCCTAACATCAATCGATGCTTTACCGTCAGGATAATTTTCCATCAATTCTTTATGACCTGCTATTTTTAATAATAATCGTTTTGTTTCCAAAAATTCATCATAAATAATTTGCCAAAAAGCTCCAAATTCAGGATCTTTTTTCATGTAAGCTGTCAAAGGAAAAAATGATTTTGCCAAAGACATCATACTATTTTCTAATAATGTTTTAAAGAATAAGGAGTTGTCATATAAGTTTTGAACGCTATCCCATTGATTATTATCTTCAAAATATTTCAATGCAGAACCTACTCCAAAAAAACCAGGAACATTTTGCTTCAATTGACTCCATGAACCCACGAAAGGAATCGCTCTTAAATCAGCAAAATCTAAGTTCTCCGATTTACTTCTTTTTGAGGGGCGACTACCAATATTCGTTTTAGCATAATATTTCAAAGTACTCATTTGTTCCAAATAAGGAATAAATTTTGGATGATTCTTGAAACTTAAATACTTTTCATAACCCAATTCAGCTAATTGATCTAAAATATTCGTTTGATCTACTGATAATTCATTTTTTGCTTTACTAAAAACCTGATTTGTAACACCAGCGCTTAATAAATTTTCTAAATTATGACGACATGAATCTAATGTTCCAAAATTAGAACTAATCGTTTGCCCTTGAACTGTTACTTGAATTTCGTTGTTTTCAATTTTTGGTCCCAACGAAGCATAAAATTTATGTGTTTTTCCTCCACCACGAGCTGGAGGTCCACCACGACCATCAAAGAAAATAGCATGAATTCCGTATTTTCTAGACATTGCAGTTAGCTCTTTTTTAGCTTTATAAATACTCCAATTCGCCATTAAATAACCTCCATCTTTAGTTCCGTCAGAGAAACCAAGCATTATGGTTTGTTTTTGATTTCTTTTTACCAAATGATTCGCATAAGCAGGATTCGTATAGAGTTTTTCCATAATAATATGTGCATTTTGCAAATCATCAACGGATTCGAACAAAGGAATAATATCAACAGATAAATTCTCCCAGTTGTTTAAGTGGAAAAGCGCAAAAGTTTCCATAACATTTAACGCACTTTCATTATTACTAATAATATATCTATTAGCACCCGATTCTCCATTTGTATTTTGAATCTTTTTTATAGCCTGTATCGATTCTAAAGTCGATTTTGTAATTTCATTATTAAATGCATTTGCATCAAGATCCCCTTTGACGTTAGACAACACATCAAATTTCTCCTCTTCTGACAATTCATAGTAATTCGTTGGAAAAACAGTTGAACCAGAATTTAAATAAAACTGAACCACATCATCAAAAACTGCATCATGTATTTTACTATTTTGACGAATATCTAAGGAAGCAAAATGAAAACCAAATAAATTAACTTTGATAAGCAATGCTTCCAATTCTTCTAAATATAAAGACTGGTGACGCTCGATTACAATAGTTCTAATTTTATTTAATTGCGTTTTGAATTCTTCCAAAGTGATAAAAATCTCTCCTTTTGAATAAAAAACAGAACGATATAATTTATTTTCTAATTCTGCAACCAAAACATCAACTTCAAAGAATGTAAGCTTACGTTTAAGGTTTCTCATTTCGATATAATAGCATTTCAATATCGAAGTTCTTAGTCTTTCCGCTACTTTTAGTGTAATCTCGGTTGTTACAAAAGGATTTCCATCACGATCTCCACCTGGCCAAAACCCTAGTTTTATTAATTGGTTTTGAATAAATTCTCCATTAAATATATTCTTTTGAAGATAATGAACCATCTCTCCCGAAGTTTCATAAAACACGTTTTCAAGGTACCAAATCAAACTTACGGCCTCATCAAAAGGATTTGGTTTTTCATTTTGAATGAAAGGAGTTTTACCTAATTGAGCAAGCAATTGTTTTATTTCAAGCAAGTTATTTTTGCGAATAGCATCGGTCAAATCATTGATAATACCTAAAACTGCTCCGGGATAAAACTGCGTAGGATGCGCCGTTAATACAGTTCTTACATTGAAGTTTTCTAAGAAATCGATCAATTCCTCTTTTCTGTTTTTAGCATCTGCTTTTTCTTTGATATCGCGCAACGAACCTCTTCCTTCCATATTATTTACCACAGGAAAAGCCGCATCTTCAATAGCATCGAAAAGAACAATTTGACGTTCGATATATTGAATAAAGCGAAACATTAAATCAATTTTTTCAGTTTCAGAGACACTATGAAGGTATTTTTTCGCAAAAAAATCAACAATTTCTTTAGGTGTTTCCTGTTTTTTAAAACCTGTGTCGCATACATCTGTAAATAACGGAAGTAAAACCCCCGTATTATCTATAGAATCAAATGGCAAAGTGATAAAAACACTATTGTAAATATGATATTTAGAAAGAACTTCTTGATTAAATCGTTCTATTTTTGGGAGCGTATACATATATCTTTATTAGTTATTGTTGGTAATTGTTAAAATAAAAAAACCTCAAGAATTCACTTGAGGCTAACTTATTATATAGTTATCAAGTGATTACATGTTCTTAAAAATGGTATGCATCAATCGTTTTTTATCATTAATACTTTCTTCTAATGAAATCATAGTTTCTGTTCTATAAACCCCTTCGATATCATCAATCATAAAAATCACATCTTTTGCATGCTTCGTATCTTTTGCTCTAATTTTGCAAAAAATATTAAATTTACCAGTAGTCACTGAAGCTACTGTTACAAACGGAATTTCGTTAATTCGCTGTAAAACGAATTTCGTTTGCGAGGTGTTATTTAGAAAAACACCAACATAAGCAATAAACGAATAGCCTAATTTATCATAATCAAGAACTAATGACGAACCCATTATGATTCCAGCATCTTCCATCTTTTTCACCCTAACATGCACAGTTCCAGCCGAAATTAATAGTTTTTTTGCAATATCCGTAAACGGAATTCTTGTATTATCTATCAACATATCTAAAATCTGGTGATCTACTTCATCTAAACGAAACTTACTCATAATTCTTAAATTAATATTATTAATTGTATTTACAAAGAATTAACATAAACATGATAGTATTCGAATTCTAATTTTGAATAGAACCATTAGCAAATCTAATATTATTATCTAAATAAAAATCTGCTTTTTGATCTAATTCAGGAACATTATTGCTATTATCGTAGTATAAAGCTCCATTCGCATCATATTCAATATGTCCGAAATAATTTTCTAATTCGCCTATTTTAACGATATATGCATTAAAACAAACATTATTATCAATTAACTCCTCTTTGTATTGTGCCGCAAAATTCGTGATAATTTCGATACCATCATAATTTATTTTGATATTTTTATATATAAAATCACAAAAAACAACATTATTTTGAGGAATACTCAAATATTTCCCCATTTCATTGTCAACTATATCGTTTTCGCTTAATATCTCAAAACTCGAAACCAAACTAATAAAAACATATTTTCGAGTTAACTCCCTATCATAATCATTTGGATAATGACCTGCTTCGAATAAAACCGTTGGAACTCCCATATATTGAAAAGTATCTCCAATACAATTGATATTAAAAGAATCATCAAAACGCCCCACTTGCCCCGGAATAAATTGCTGCAAAGTATCGTTAATTCCCGCAATTAAGTTAATCGCCTTTAAACGAGAATCATTTACCTCTCGTGCTTCATTATAAGAGGGAGCCAAAAAAGACAAAGTTGCAGGCTTACCTGTATTTGCAACACCAAAAATAGTACGCTGATCATGAAGATTATAACAAAAATCAGGCTTAAAACTTTCGAAAACCGCTCTTAGAACCCTGCTTTCTGGTTGTGAAAGATCTTGAGAATCTCGATTCAAATCAATACTATTCGCATTAGCTCGTGTATAAAGCTTTGCTCCATCAGGATTCAACATCGGAATACAATAGAATGTAAAGGTATCAAGAAACTTTTTTGCTAATTCAGAACTGCTGTTCAATAAATTTATAAAATCAAAAAGTCCTTTTGTAGTCGTACTTTCATTACCATGCATTTGAGACCAAAGCAAAATTTTCATTTTACCAGTACCTATTTGATACTTATAAATAGGTTTATCAAGAACCGAATTCCCAATAATTTCAAGTTGATTATTTGTGTTATTTTTTTTTAATAATGGTTCAATTGATTCCAAAGTAATGTAACGACCATGCAATGATTGCTCCTTGTATTGACTGAATAATTGTTCTAAATTCATAGCTTTAATTTTGATTTACAAAAGTAAACATCTTTATATTTACATTTGTAAACAATTGAAAAAGTCTTTTTTTTAATTATGTAAACAGGTTTATAAGCCTTTCTAGGATTATTTATTAGTGGA
>CAILTC010000256.1 GCA_903837025.1 uncultured Bacteroidota bacterium
ATCCTTTTTTATTACTTTTGAATTCAAAATATTTTAAATGAAAATCATTTCCTATAACGTTAACGGAATTAGATCCGCAATTTCTAAAGGATTTATCGGTTGGATTCAACAAGTAAATCCCGATGTGATTTGCCTTCAGGAAATTAAGGCAACACCAGAACAAATTCCACTTTTAGATTTCGAACTCGCAGGTTATCCCTATCATTATTGGTTTCCGGCAACAAAAAAAGGCTATAGTGGTGTTGCAATTTTGTCGAAAACGGAGCCCAAAAAGGTTGTTTTTGGAACAGGAATTCCGCACATGGATTTTGAAGGAAGAAATATCCGTGTTGATTTTGACGATTTTTCGGTGATGAGTTTATACTTGCCTTCGGGAACAAATGTAGAACGATTGGATCATAAATTCATGTATATGGATGATTTCCAAAATTACATTACGGAACTTAAAAATGAAATTCCGAACTTGGTGATTTGCGGTGATTATAATATTTGCCATGAAGCCATTGATATTCACGATCCCGTTCGAAATAAAAAAGTTTCGGGATTTTTGCCCGAAGAAAGAGCTTGGTTAGATACTTTTTTGAAAAACGGTTTCATTGACAGTTTTCGATTTTTCAACAAAGAACCTGATAATTATACTTGGTGGACGGTTCGAGTACCCACAGCAAGAATTCAAAACAAAGGATGGCGCATTGATTATTGTTTAGTTAGCGAACCCTTGAAACAAAAATTAAAAAGAGCCGTTATATTAGCCGAAGCCAAACATTCGGATCATTGTCCGATATTGGTTGAAATTGAATAAATATTTCAATGGCAAAAATTAATTTCAAAAATAAAATTAAACCTGAATAAAAATGATAAAAAAAATTTCAATAGGATTGCTGATTGTAGCCCTTTCTACTTCTTGTGTTTCTAAAAAAATATACAATGATTTAGAGAATAAATATGCCGATTTAAAGAAAGAAAACAGAAGTATTTCGGATGAAAATGCCGATTTATTAAAATCTAAAAACGAACTCGAATTAGATCGTACGGCTTTAAATAAAGAATTAGAAAAAGCAAAATCGGAACGCGACAAATGGCAGGCTGATTATACTGCAGCAAATAATAAATTGAATCTTTTGCAGAACTCCTATTCTGCTTTGGAAAAAAACAGCAATGAGTCTCTGAAAGCTAATATGGCCAAGAACCGTGAATTATTAGATCAATTAGATGCCAAAGGAAAAGCTTTAGCTTTAGATAAAGAGCGTTTAGATAAAAGTAATCAAAGATTGACAGAACTTGAAGCTTTAATTGCCGCTAAAGAAGCAGGTATGCGAAAATTGAAAGAGACACTTTCGAAAGCATTGAATGGTTTTGAAGGAAAAGGGTTGACAGTCGAGCAAAAAAACGGGAAAGTATATGTTTCTATGGAGAATAAATTACTTTTCAGTTCTGGAAGTTGGGCAGTAGGGCCAGAAGGTAAAAAAGCTGTTGTTGCAGTAGGGAAAGTATTGGGCGACAATCCTGATATTGCTGTACTTATCGAAGGCCATACAGATGATGTTCCTTACGGTGGTTCGGGTCCCATCGCCGATAATTGGGATTTATCGACTAAAAGAGCTACAGCAATTGTTTCGATTTTAAGTGAAAACAAAAAGATAAACAAACAAAATTTAACCGCTGCGGGTAGAGGTGAATTCTCTCCGTTGGCAAGCAATGCAACTGCAGAAGGAAAAGCAAAAAACCGAAGAATTGAAGTGATTCTAACACCGAGATTAGACGAAATTGCCGATATGCTGAAGGATATTAATTAAAGAACTAAGATTATAAGAGATGAAGGTTCGGCGTTATGCTGAGCCTTTTTTTGTACTTTTAATTTTCAAACTCTTTGAAGTTATACATTTTTGTATTTTCATCATAAAAGCCTAAAATTTGTTTTCCTTTAAATTTTGAAGTTGTGAAATTTGATATTTTTTTTGTTTTTGATACAAATTCATCAATTTCACTAATTTTGAAATCAGATTTTTGGTTTGAAAAAGATTGTAATTGGGTGTCAATTTTTAAAGAAGCCAAAACTGCATATCGATTTTTATA
>CAILTC010000257.1 GCA_903837025.1 uncultured Bacteroidota bacterium
AAAAATAGGTAAGGAAATAAATAACAATTACTTAAATATAAATAATAAATAAAATGTTTGTAAATAAAATTTTATTAATAACTGGTGGTACTGGTTCTTTCGGAAATGCAGTTTTAAACCGTTTTCTAAATACGGACCATTTCAAGGAAATTCGTATTTTTTCGCGAGATGAAAAAAAACAAGATGATATGCGTAACCAGTTGAAAAATGATAAAATCAAATTTTATATTGGTGATGTACGCGATTATAGCAGTATAGAACAAGCTATGCGTGGAGTAGATTATGTATTTCATGCAGCAGCCTTGAAACAAGTTCCATCCTGTGAGTTTTTTCCATTAGAAGCAACCAAAACAAATGTTTTTGGCACCCAAAATGTGATTGATGCAGCGGGAGCGAATAAGGTCAAAAAAGTAATTTGCCTGAGTACTGACAAAGCGGCCTACCCAATAAATGCTATGGGAATTTCTAAAGCCTTAATGGAAAAAGTTGCAGTAGCAGCTTCAAGAAATTTGAAAGAAACTACTGTTTGTTTAACTCGGTACGGTAATGTGATGGCATCTAGAGGTTCAGTAATTCCGTTATTTTTGAAACAAATAAAAAATGGGGAGACTTTAACTATTACGGATCCTAATATGACTCGTTTCTTAATGTCGCTAGATGAAGCGGTTGAGTTGGTATTATTTGCATTTGAAAATGGTAATTCTGGTGATTTGTTTGTAAATAAAGCACCTGCAGGAACAATTGGTGATTTGGCTCAAGCCTTAAAAGAGTTGTGTAAAGCAAATAATGAAATTAAAATTATTGGTACACGTCACGGCGAAAAACTATATGAAACCTTGTGTACCCGGGAGGAAATGGTAAAAGCAGAAGACATGGGCGATTTTTTTAGAATTCCTGCAGACAATCGAGATTTGAATTATGCCCAATATTTTTCAGAAGGAGAACAAAATATTTCTGTAATTGAAGATTATCATTCTCATAATACAGTGCAATTAGGGGTTGGAGGAATGAAAAAGCTGTTAGAAAAATTACCACTAATTCGAAAAGAAGTTTTTGGAGAAGATGTTGTTCAAATGCCAGGTTAGTTAATAAAGTGAAATGAATGTTGCCAAGTAATTTTATAAAACGGGTATGATTCCAAAAATAACTAAAGGAAATAGCTACTCTGATTCAAGAGGAACTTTATTTTTTAATAATGATTTTGATATTTCAGCAATAAAAAGAGTTTATGTAATAGAGAATCAAAGTGTAAATTTTCTTAGAGCTTGGCAAGGGCATAAAATCGAAAAAAGATGGTTTTCGGCTATAGTTGGCTCCTTTAAAATTGAACTGATTGAAATTGATAATTGGGATAATGCTTCTAAAAATCTAGAACGATATAGTTTTATAATAACTTCTGAAAAGTTAGACGTGATTCATGTACCAAATGGATACGTAAGTAGTATTCAATCCTTGGAAGAAGGATCTAAATTACTTGTATTTGCTGATTATTTAACAGGAGAAGCCAATGATGAGTATCGATTTGATTCGAATTATTTTAATGATTTAAATAAAAGATGATAAAAATAGGAATAACGGGTCAAGCAGGATTTGTAGGGACCCATTTGTACAATTCGCTAGGATTATTTCCTGATGAATTTGAAAGAATTGAATTTCACAAGGAATATTTTAATGACAAAACTAAGTTGAATAATTTTGTTTGTCAATGTGATGTTATTGTTCATTTGGCAGCAATGAACCGCCATAATGATCCACAAATTATTTATGATACCAATGTTGATCTAGTTCAAAAATTGGTTCAATCCTTGAATCAGACTAATAGTCAAGCTCATGTCTTGTTTTCCTCTTCTACCCAAGAAGAACGTGACAATCTCTATGGTAAATCCAAAAAAGATGGACGAGAGTTAATGAAAGATTGGGCTAAAACTTCAGGAGGTAAATTTACAGGGATGATAATTCCCAATGTTTTTGGACCCTTTGGGCATCCGAATTACAATTCTGTTATAGCTACTTTCTGCCATAAATTATCTCATGATGAAACGCCAAAAATAGATGTAGATGGTGATATGCAGCTAATATATGTTGGTGAACTAGTTAATGTTATGCTTTATGAAATAAGAAATGGGGTTGGTAAATCTGAAATGTTAATTCCATTTACCTCTGAATCTAAAGTGTCTACCCTTTTATTTAAACTAGAATCTTATAAAAAAGACTATCAACATAGCGGAATAATTCCGTCAATAAATAACACGTTTGAATTGAATTTATTCAATACTTTTAGGTGTTATATGAATATTAGAGATCATTTTCCAGTAAAATATACCAAGCATACGGATGCTAGAGGCTCTTTTGTAGAAGTGATTCGGTTGGGTACAGGAGGTCAGGTTTCTTTTTCTACAACCGTAGCTGGAGTAACAAGAGGAAATCATTATCATACACGAAAAATTGAACGATTTTCGGTCATCAAGGGAAAAGCTTTAATTCAATTGCGTCGTATTGGCACAAACGAAGTTCTAGATTTTTACTTAGACGGTGATGCGCCAGCTTATGTAGATATGCCTATTTGGTACACTCATAACATCAAGAATATTGGTGAAGAGACATTATACACTAATTTTTGGATAAATGAGTTTTATGATCCCAATGATCCTGATACTTATTTTGAAGAAGTTTAACTAAAATTAAATGAAAAAATTAAAAGTTCTTACCGTTGTTGGTACACGTCCTGAAATTATTAGACTTTCTAGAGTGATACTAAAATTGGATACAACCGAAAGTATAGAACATATTCTTGTACACACCGGCCAAAATTATGATTACGAATTGAATGAAGTCTTTTTTAAGGATTTAGGACTTAGAAAACCCGACTTTTTTTTGAATGCTGCTTTGGGAAATGCTACAACCACTGCGGGACAAATATTAATAAATATTGATCCTATATTAGAAGAGGTGAAGCCGGACGCTTTTTTAGTTTTGGGAGATACTAATTCATGTTTGTGTGCTATTGCAGCCAAAAAAAGAAAAATTCCAATCTTTCACATGGAAGCAGGAAATCGTTGTTTTGATCAGCGTGTTCCTGAAGAAACAAACCGTAAAATAGTGGATCATATTTCAGATATTAATATGACTTACAGTGATATAGCACGTGAGTATCTATTACGAGAGGGGTTGTCTGCAGATAGAATTATTAAAACTGGTTCGCCAATTTATGAAGTGATTAATGCTTACAGAAAGCAAATTGATGATTCTGATATTTTATTGAAATTAGACCTCGCTAAAGGAAAATACTTCCTTGTTTCTGCACATAGAGAGGAAAATATAAATTCGGACAATTTTATAAAGTTGGTTCAAACTTTAAACATAATAGCAGAAACCTATAATTTGCCAATTATTGTTTCGACCCATCCACGTACCAGAAATAAAATTACAGAAAGTGGAGTTGAGTTCAACTCTTTAGTTCAACTTATGAAACCAATGGGATTCCATGATTATAATCATCTTCAAATAAATGCAAAGACTGTTTTATCCGACAGTGGTACCATATCAGAAGAATCTTCTATAATGAATTTTCCAGCGCTTAATATTAGAGAAGCCCACGAACGACCTGAAGCAATGGAAGAGGCTTCGGTTATGATGGTAGGATTAAATTCAGAGCGTATCATGCAAGCTTTGTTAGTATTAGATCATCAAGCAATTGAAGGAGAACGAACTTTGAGACCTGTTTACGATTATTCTATGCCTAATGTTTCTGAAAAAGTGTTAAGAATAATTTTATCCTATACCGATTATATTAATAGGTTTGTTTGGAAAAAAATGATTTAATTATTGATGGAAGAAAAAAGAGTATTATATATAGGCGGTTTTGAATTACCTGATAAAAACGCTGCAGCGCATAGAGTTTTATCCAATGGCAAAATAATAAAAGAATTAGGCCATAAAGTTTTCTTTTTGGGAGTATCCAAAGATGAAAATTGTAATCCGGAAGTTTTAAAAACAATAAGCAGTACTAATTATGGAACTAATTATAGTGTAAAATATCCAAAAACTAAAAGTGAATGGATCTTTTATCTGTCTGATATATCAGTTATAACCAGTATTGTAGAATCGGATACTATAGATGTAATAATTGCGTACAATTATCCTGCTTTGGCATTATTTAAGTTAAATAAATATTGCAAAAAGAAAGGAATAAAGTTAATAGCAGATTGTACAGAATGGTATGTAGCCGAAGGTAATATTCTTTTTAGAACTATAAAAGGATTAGATTCTTTCTTTAGAATGAGAGTTATTCAACCTAATTTAGATGGAATAATTGTTATTAGTACCTATCTTAATAATTATTATTTAAAGAAAAACAAGAATATTATATTAGTTCCGCCATTGGTTGACTTGTCAGATTCAAAATGGAAACAGAGAAATGAAAAAGAAAATTCATTTTGTAGTTTTGTTTATGCGGGATCTCCTGATGGTAAAACAAAAGATCATTTAGGGAAGATAATTTCAGCATTTTTAAAAGTTAATAAAGACTTTAATTTCAATATCCTTGGAATAACGATTGATGAATATAATGAAATTTGGAAAGAAACCCCAATTCCTATTTCTATGAAAGATAAGATTAAATTTCACGGCAGGGTATCTAATTTAGAAGTTATAAAAAAACTGAAAGAATCGGATTTCTCTATTTTTGTTCGAGAAGATAATTTGATAACTAAAGCAGGTTTTCCAACTAAATTTGTCGAGTCAATCTCTGCAGGAACTCCAGTTTTGACTAACAAATGTAGTAATGTTGAAGATTATTTAGTAGCTGGTGTCAATGGTTTTTTTGTAGATATCTTTGATGTTGATACTTTGACTAATTCCTTAAATTTTGTCCTGGATTGTAGTAAAGACAAGCTAGAAGAGCTGAAATTTAATTGTGTGAAATATGATAAATTTAATTATTTAGAATATAAGAATGAGTTTGTGAGTTTATTAAAGTTTGACCGTTAAGATTTATTTTTTTGAATAATTTCAATTTTAATATGAAGTATTTAGGGATTTTAATTTTTATGTTTTTATTTTTTGTTCTCCATCATATTGATCAGGATTCTAATTTTATTTATAAAAAAGTGCCT
>CAILTC010000258.1 GCA_903837025.1 uncultured Bacteroidota bacterium
ATTGGAAGACAAAAATTATAAAATACAAAATCGGGTAATGCTTTCGCGTTATCGTGGTAAAACCAAATGCCATTCTTGCAAAGGAAAACGCTTGCGAATTGAAGCTTCTTATGTTAAAATCAATTCAAAAACGGTCTCGGATTTGGTCGATTTACCGATTAAACATTTGGTTACTTTTTTCGAAAAAATAGATTTAGATGTCTATGAAAAGCAAATTGCCAAACGATTATTGTTAGAAATCAACAACCGATTATCGTTTTTGACCGAAGTTGGTTTGGATTATTTGACATTGAATAGAAACTCGGCCACACTTTCTGGTGGAGAATCGCAACGCATTAATTTAGCGACTTCGCTCGGAAGCAGCTTGGTGGGTTCGATGTATATTCTGGACGAACCCAGCATTGGTTTGCACCCAAAAGATACCGAAAGATTGATCAAAGTTTTGCTTTCGCTACGCGATTTAGGGAACACCGTTATTGTGGTCGAACATGATGAAGATATTATGAAAGCTGCTGATATGATTATCGATATTGGTCCAGAAGCAGGAACTTTTGGTGGCGAATTAGTCGCTCAAGGAACTTACGACGAAATCCTGAAATCGACTTCTTTAACGGCTAAATATTTGAATGGTGAACTGGAAATAAAAACGCCACGAACTCGAAGAAAATGGAGTAATTATATTGAAATTATTGGCGCACGCGAGAATAATTTACAAAATTTAGATGTCAAATTTCCTTTGGAATGTTTGACCGTAATAACTGGTGTTTCCGGAAGTGGAAAAAGTACCTTAGTTAAGAAAATTTTGTTTCCGGCCATGCAAAAAAAGCTGGATGGTGTTGGCGAAAAAGCTGGTCAATTTACTGAAATGCGTGGGTATTATCATAAAATTCAACACATAGAATACGTAGATCAAAACCCAATTGGGCGAAGTTCTCGTTCGAATCCTGTAACCTATATCAAAGCGTATGACGATATTCGGGAATTGTTTGCCAAAGAAAAACTTTCGAAAATTCGAGGGTATCAAGCCAAACATTTTTCGTTTAATGTGGATGGCGGTCGTTGTGAAACCTGCAAAGGTGAAGGAACCATCAATGTCGAAATGGTATTTATGGCCGATGTGCAATTGCATTGCGAAACCTGTAATGGCAAACGATTTAAGAAAGAGGTTCTCGAAGTTGTTTTCGACGGTAAGAACATTCACGATATTCTGACTCTAACCATCGATGATGCGATTGCTTTTTTTGCTGCGAATAAGCAAAATAAAATTACCCAAAAACTACAACCTTTACAAGATGTTGGTTTGGGATATGTGCAATTAGGGCAATCCTCTTCTACCCTTTCTGGTGGTGAAGCGCAACGTATCAAACTCGCTTCGTTCTTGGTAAAAGGCGCCACAAAAGAAAAAGCGCTTTTTGTATTTGACGAACCTACAACGGGATTGCATTTTCACGACATCAAGAAACTCTTGGCTTCCTTTGATGCTTTGATTGATAAAGGCCATTCGATTTTGGTAGTAGAACACAATTTAGATTTGATAAAATGTGCCGATTGGATTATTGATTTGGGTCCAGAAGGTGGTGAAAATGGCGGAAAATTACTTGCCGAGGGAACTCCCGAAGACATCGTGAAAAATAAAAAATCAATTACGGCAAAGTATTTGAAGGAGAAGTTGTAACGCTTTTTTCCTTTCTTCATAGAAAATATCATGCTTAATAAAAAATCATGAAAATAAACATTAACGATACTTTTAGCAAAGAACTTAAAGCAGATACCGATTTGACTAATACAAGACGTCAAATAATGAATGCATGTTATTCTTTTGTTGCGCCAAGAATACCAAGTAATCCAAAACTGATTCATTATTCGGATGAATTAGCGAAAGAAATTGGATTAGAAAAGGATATAAATTCAGTGGCATTTCTAAAAACATTTTCAGGTTCTGAAGTTTATCCCGATACTAATCCGTTTGCCATGTGTTATGGCGGTCATCAATTTGGGAATTGGGCAGGACAATTGGGCGACGGAAGAGCCATCAATTTATTCGAATTAGAGCATAATGACAAACATTGGGCATTGCAATTAAAAGGTGCTGGAGAAACTCCCTATTCAAGAACTGCTGATGGTTTGGCCGTTTTGCGTTCTTCAATAAGAGAGCATTTGTGTAGCGAAGCCATGTACCATCTTGGCGTGCCTACAACACGATCACTATCTTTAATTACTACTGGCGACACTGTTTTAAGGGATGTCATGTATAACGGAAATCCCGCTTATGAGAAAGGCGCCGTTGTTTGCCGAGTGGCTCCGAGTTTCATCCGTTTTGGGAATTTTCAATTACTTGCAGCAAGAAATGATC
>CAILTC010000259.1 GCA_903837025.1 uncultured Bacteroidota bacterium
AAGCAACGATTCAATTTCCAGAGCAGGTTCGAACAATGAGTCCTGTTTATCGCGGTCAACACATGTTGAAACGTGACGAAGAAGGACGTGAAAACTGTACAGCATGTGGTTTATGTGCTTTATCCTGTCCTGCAGAAGCGATTACTATGAAAGCTGCAGAACGCAAAGCGGACGAAAAGCATTTATACCGTGAAGAAAAATACGCGGAGATTTATGAAATCAATATGTTGCGTTGTATTTTTTGTGGATTATGTGAAGAAGCTTGTCCGAAAGACGCCATTTATTTGACAATTTCGAAAGAATTAGTTCCTGCTAATTACAACAGAGAAGATTTCATTTTCGGAAAAGATAAACTGGTTATGCCTTTGGAAATGGCAATTAGAAATACTCAACCTCAAAACGCAAACTAATGATACATATACCTGATTTTGCTAATGCTACACCAGTGCAAATTTTATTTTGTATATTATCTGTAATAACATTAGCGACTGCTTTTTTGACAATTTACAGCAGAAATCCTATACATAGCGCCATCTATTTGGTAATTTGTTTTTTCTCGATTGCGGGTCATTATTTATTGCTAAATGCTCAATTTTTGGCAATTGTTCACGTAATCGTCTATTCTGGAGCCATCATGATTCTGTTTCTGTTTACGGTGATGTTGATGAACTTGAATAAGGAGAATGAAGTATATAAACCACGCGTTACCCGATTAGGAGCAATTGTTTTGTTCTGCTTGATGTGCTTGGTTTTAATTGCTGTTTTCATTAATTCAAAACCAATTCCAGACGGAAGTTATGAAGTAACAGGAGAAGATTTCCAATCTATAAAAGTATTGGGTAAAGTACTGTTAAACGAATATATGGTGCCTTTTGAATTTGCTTCAGTATTACTTTTAGTAGCAATGATTGGTGCTGTTTTATTGTCTAAAAAAGAAAAACTACAGAAATAATATGAACAATATTCTAAGCCAAGTTGGTATCGAAAACTACATATTCTTGAGCGTAATACTTTTTTGTATTGGCGTTTTTGGAGTATTGTACAGACGAAATGCCATCATCGTATTTATGTCAATCGAAATAATGTTAAACGCAGTCAATCTTTTGTTTGTAGCGTTTTCGACTTATCATCAAGATTCGCAAGGACAAATTTTTGTGTTTTTCTCGATGGCTGTTGCTGCTGCCGAAGTTGCCGTTGGTTTGGCAATTTTAGTATCAATCTTCAGAAATTTAGGAACAATTGATGTTGGGAATTTAAAAAATTTAAAAGGATAATCTTCAATGGATACACGTTTAGTTTTAGTCTTACTATTAGCTCCTTTTTTAGGATTTTTATTTAATGTTTTCTTCGGAAAAAAAGCAGGAAAAAGCATCGTTGGAATTGTGGGAACACTTTCTGTGGCGATTTCATTTGTGGTTACTTTGTATTTCTTTGGAAACATACAATCGAATCCACAGCCTATCGAAATTAAATTGTTCGATTGGATTTCGATCCAAAAATTCGACATTAGCTTTGGATTTCTTTTAGACCAATTATCAATCCTTTGGTTATTGTTCGTAACAGGAATTGGATCTTTGATTCATTTGTATTCGATCAGTTACATGCATGATGACGAGAAAATACATTCGTTTTTTGCTTATTTGAACCTATTTATATTCTTCATGATTACTCTTGTAATTGGAAGCAATTTATTAGTAATGTTCATCGGTTGGGAAGGTGTAGGTCTTTGCTCCTATTTATTAATTGGATTTTGGTATAAAAACCAAGCCTTTAATGACGCTGCGAAAAAGGCATTTATTATGAATAGAATTGGTGATTTAGGTTTCTTAATCGGAATCTTTATTATTGCGTCTTTATTCAATACTTTAGATTTTTCGACTTTAAAAACGATAATTACTACTGCAAAAGATACCAATGATTTCTGGGTTGCTGCAGCTGCAT
>CAILTC010000260.1 GCA_903837025.1 uncultured Bacteroidota bacterium
GATCTTATAATAGCAATATTGAAGGCTCATTTTGCTTTTTATTCCCTTTTGACTGTTCATTTTAAGAAAAGAGGAAAACACCAATCGAGCAATTATTATGGAACAAAAAGTATCGTTTATCAATATTATTTGAAATCTGGCAAGATATTTGTAAAATGATTTAACATTAATTTATACCCTAAGTCTTATCTTAAAAACTAAATTTGCTAATCTAATTAAATTAAAATTTCTATGAAAAAAATTGTCGTTGCATTATCCGTACTAGTACTTTTGACTTCATGTGTTTCGAAAAAGAAATACACCGATCTTGAAGCTAGAAATAAAGAAACTCAAGATTTATTGAATACTTGTACTGTAAAATTAAATTCTTGTCTTGAAGATAAATCGGGTCTTAGCGCATCATTAGCCGCTTTGAGAGAGCAAAATGATCACTTAAAATTGAACAATCAAGACTTGATTACTACCTCAAAAGAGATGACTATTTTATCTACAAAAGGGGCTCAAAATGTTGAAAAAGCTTTAGAATCTATCAAGGAGAAAGATTTGAAAATTAGTAGAATGCAAGATGCGTTAACTAAAAAAGACAGCGTTACTTTGGCAATCGTAACTAGTTTGAAAAGTGCAGTAGGAATATCAGATCCAGATATCGACATCAATGTTGAAAAAGGCGTTGTTTTTATTCAAATTGCAGATAAATTATTATTCAAAAGCGGTAGTTACATTGTAACCGATAAAGCAAAAGCAGTTCTAGCCAAAGTGGCCAAAGTTGTGAATGACAAACCTGATTTTGAATGTATGGTCGAAGGAAATACAGACAATGTTCCTTTCGTAGGAAATGGTGTTTTAATTGACAACTGGGATTTAAGTGTAAAACGTTCTACCTCAATCATCCGTGTTTTAACAAATCAATTAGGGGTTAAACCAGAACAATTAATCGCAGCAGGAAGAAGTTCTTATATTCCTTTAGTTTCTAATGATTCTGCTGAAAATAGAGCAAGAAACAGAAGAACTCGTATTGTTGTTTTACCTAAAATCGATCAATTTTATGATATGATCGAAAAAGAAATGAAGAAACAGAAATAGATTGCAGAAAACAACTTGTAGATTTAACTAATTTACAATTTTATCCTCTATTGGAATCTTAAAGAAAAAAAATTACAGATTGTATAAATACAAAAAACGTCTTGAGAAATCAAGACGTTTTTTGTTTATTCACTCCCCAACAATCGGCTCAAAAGAAGATAGAATTAAAACCAGATTGAAATTGATTATAATTTAAACCTGCTCCCTAAAACCTGTTTTCTGAAATCTGAAATCTGTTTTCTGAATTCTGCAACCTGCAACCTGAATTCTAAAGAATATCCAAACTCCCCTTGCCTTCTCTCACGACAATTGGCTCATCGCCAGACAAATCGATAATAGTCGAACCCTTATTGGCTCCATAACCGCCATCAATAACCATATCGACAAGATTTTGCCATTTTTCAAAAATAAGTTCTGGATCTGTGGTATATTCAATCACATCATCTTCGTCTCGAATAGAAGTCGAAACAATAGGATTCCCCAACTGACGCACAATTTCGAGCGCAATCGAGTTATCCGGAATACGAATCCCGACGGTAGTTTTCTTCTTGAATTCCTTTGGCAGGTTGTTATTTCCTGGCAAAATAAAAGTGTAAGGACCTGGCAAAGCTCTTTTTAATAGTTTAAAAGTTGCCGTATCGACCTGCTTCACATAATCCGAAAGATTGCTTAAATCATGACAAATAAAGGAAAAATTAGCTTTATCCAATTTCACTCCTTTGATTTTTGCAATGCGTTCCAACGCCTTGGTATTGGTAATATCACAACCCAAACCATAAACCGTATCGGTGGGATAAATGACCAAACC